>CALCCX010000204.1 GCA_937900165.1 uncultured Acidimicrobiia bacterium
CAGAAGACGGCATACGAGGTATATCAGTGTGACTGGAGTTCAGCGTGTGCTCTTCCGATCTAGTTGGGGTCCGTAAGCATTACTACCGAGGCGACGATGCGCTGATCATGTGGGCGCATGACATCACCGGAGCCGAATATCAGGAAAGGATCGCTCTGATCGAAGGCGAGATTCGATGAGTGGTCCGACGGTGCTCGCCTTTGAGACATCGTGTGACGAAACGGCGGTGGCCGTGGTGCGGGGCCGAGAAGTCCTGGCGAACGTGCTCTCGTCTCAGGTCGATCTGCACGCCAGATACGGCGGGGTAGTGCCAGAGGTTGCGGCCCGCGCCCACATCGAAACCATCCGATCGCTGACTCATCAAGCTCTCAACGAGGCGGGTGTCCACCCAGATGAGCTCGACGGCATCGCGGCGACCCAAGGGCCGGGTCTGGTCGGATCGTTGTTGGTCGGATTTTCGTATGCAAAGGCCATGGCCTGGGCTCGCCAACTTCCTTTCCTCGGGGTCGACCACATGGAGGGGCATTTGTTCGCGCCCCGGCTCGAATTTGAGTCGTTCACGCCACCCGCCGTCGTGTTGTTGGCCTCTGGTGGACACAGCCAGGTCGTTTTGATGCGTGAGTGGGGCGAGTATCAGGTGCTTGGCCAGACGATCGACGACGCGGCAGGCGAAGCCTTTGACAAGTTGGCTCGCTATATGGGCCTCGGGTACCCGGGTGGGCCTGCCATTGACGTCAACGCGATCGGTGGCGATCCGGATGCGGTCCGGTTTCCTCGTGCCCTGAGTGACCGTCGGTACGACTTCTCGTTTTCTGGCCTCAAGACTTCGGTGGTTACCTTCCTCGAAAAGGCCAAGGCCTCGAACACCCTTCCCCCGATCGAAGATGTCGCGGCCTCGATTCAGGAGGCGATCACCGATGTCCTGGTCACCAAAACGCTGAACGCCGTCGAAGATCACGGTATCGAACGCATCGGTGGTGGCGGTGGCGTACTGGCCAACTCCCGTCTGAGGCAGAGGCTGACCGACGAGGCAGAGGCGCGAGGTCTTGACCTTGCACTTCCGTCACCGGCGCTTTGCACGGACAACGGGGCAATGATTGGAGCGGCCGGTGCACATTGGCTGGCCGAAGGCCAATACTCGGATTGGTCGGCCCAGGTCGATGTCAATCTGAAGCTATAGGGGGCGCCTAGTGAGCGCGGCGATCGGCCCGACGTACTCGAGGTCATGTGCGGCCGCGACGTGTGGTTCGGTGATGTTGCCCGAGTGCACATTGAGCCCATTCAGGAAGCCCGGATCCCTGCGTAGTGCGTCCAAACCATCACGGGCCAAGGCCATTACGAACGGGATGGTAGCGTTCGTCAGGGCAGACGTCGACGTCGCCGGAACGGCGCCCGGCATGTTCGCCACGGCGTAGTGCACCACTCCGTCGACCTCGTAGATCGGATCGGTGTGGGTGGTTGCATGGGAGGTCTCAAAAGCTCCTCCCTGGTCGATGGCGACATCTACAAGGACGGATCCGGGCCTCATCTGGGCGACCATATCAGCCGAGACCAATTTGGGCGCCGCGGAGCCCCTGACCAGGACCGCCCCGATCACGGCATCGGCATCCAGCACGTACTCGTCGAGGGTGGCAGCGGTCGAATAGATCGTGCGGATTGCCGGCCCGAATCTTTGTGAGAGTCGGTCCAGCACTCCAAGGTCTCGGTCGAGCACCGTGACGTCAGCGCCGAGTCCGACCGCCATTTGAGTCGCGTTCTCGCCGACCACTCCGCCCCCGATGATGGCGACTTTCGCAGGGGCGGTCCCTGGTACCCCGCCGAGCAACATGCCGGCCCCGCCGTGGGTGGCCTCCAATGACCAGGCAGCAGCCTGGATTGAAAGGCGGCCGGCCACCATCGACATCGGGGCCAGCAGCGGCAGACCTCCCGCCTGCGAGGTCACGGTTTCATAAGCGATCGCGGTCGCTCCGCTGGCGACCAGCTCTTCGGTCTGCGCTGCGTCTGGAGCCAAATGGAGGTAGGTAAAGAGAAGCTGATCGGGTCGCAACATCGCCCGCTCGACCGATTGGGGCTCTTTGACCTTGACGACCAGCTCGGCTTGTTCGAAGATATCGGGCGCCTTGTCGACGAGTTTGGCCCCGGCCGCCTGGTAGTCGGCGTCGCTGATCCCGGCTCCGATGCCGGCGTCGGATTGGACCAGGACCGTGTGTCCGGCAGTGCTCAATTCTCTGGCGCCTGCCGCCGTCAGTCCCACTCGGCGCTCCGAGTTCTTGATTTCGGTTGGCACGCCGATGATCACTCGGTCCACCTTCCTGAGCTGTTACTTCGGGTGATCGCAGCCTATTCCAAGGTACGCGCTAGTCGATTGCGGAATTCGGTGAGCTACAGTGGTTCCGAGCAATAATCTACGGACCAACGGCTATTGGAGGCAAGAATCGTGCGCCACGATCTCGATCGTACCGATGTGGCAATCCTCAACCTCTTGCAGGAGAACGGCCGGATGAGCAACGCGGACCTCGCAGACGCCGTGCACTTGTCGGCCAGCGCCACCCTGCGCCGGGTCCGGCGACTTGAAGAGGAAGGGGTCATTGACCGGTATGTGATGCTGATCGACCCCGCTCGGATCGGCTTGGCGACATCGGTGTTTGTGGAGATCTCGCTGTCCAGCCAGCGAGAGAAAGTGCTCGACAAGTTCGAAGCGAGAGTGGTCGAGATCCCAGAGGTGATGAGCTGTCACCTGATGGCCGGCCAGGCCGACTACCTACTTCATGTGGTGTGTGCAGACGTCGCCGACTACGAGCGAATCCATCGCTCCCAAATTGCCCAACTCCCCGGCGTCGCCACCCTCCGCTCCAACTTCGCCATCCGCACCGTCCCCAACCCCACCAGCTTCGTGTTGTGACGAACCCTGGGTTGTACCCGGGGTTCTCAATGTCGCTATGGCGACGCTAAGAACCCCGAGTTCGGGCGTTCTGGGGATGTCCGACGCTCAGCCTAGATCCACCGCACGGATCGGCTCCTTGCCCGCCTCGCCGGTCATGGCAAGGGCTTGTCACGCCTGGCCCACCTCATACAAAGTGAATGCAGAGACCACCCTGAATCTCAGGAGAGGCGCAGCCCGGCGGGCCAGTCGCCTTCCTAAGTCGGTGGATACAGGCTTAGTTGACGCAGAATTCGTTGCCTTCTGGATCTTGCATGACGATCCACTCGGCGCCGAACGCATTGCGCTCTTCGATCTCGGAGGCGCCCGCCTCTACAAGGCGTGCGGCGTGCTGTCTTGCCTTGACGATGCGTTCGCCCTCTGCGGATTCGCGGGCTCCAGGTGCCTCGATGTCGAGGTGCATCCGATTCTTGGCTTTCTTGTCCTCTGGAACCTTGATGAAGAGGAGCCTGGGACGCTGACCGTCCGGATCGACCACCGCGGCCATCGCGTCTCTTTGATCCGCCGGAATATCCATCCGGTCGGCGAAAGCTTCCCACGATTCATCACCAGGAGGAGGCGGTTGCGGTTCGTATCCGAGAGCCAGCGCCCAGAAATCGGCCAGCCTTTGCGGGTCGTGAGCATCGAAGGTGATCTGGAATCCCTGTACCATGCCGACAACGCTACTCCTCCTTCAGGCTGATCCGGCGACAAATGTTGGCGTCGAGTGAACCTTTCATGGCTGCCCCTGCGAGTAGAGGGTTGAGGACATGAAGGGAGCCATCACGTGTGGCACCGATGGCAGGCAGCAATCCGAGTCGCATTGTTCGGGGTCGCGTCGATAAGGCGTCGACACCTGGGTCGAAGCTGACGGGCACTACGGTGGGGTCTCGCCGGCCGGCTCCCAACCCCCGGTCGGCAATACGACCTCATCGAGAATCGCTCCCTCTTGATCTCTTGCGATGATTGTGAACTCTGACGCGTCCGCCGTCACGACCACGAGAAAGTACCCGTCGCTCGCGTCGTCCATGCCTTGTCCGACGACTTCGACGGTCGAGACATCCGAGCGTGCCACACCATGGATCAGATTGAGGGAGCCTCCCGAACTGTAGATGGAGCTGACTACCGCGTTGGCTTGGGGCCCGCAGCCTCCCCCCGAACTGACTCGATCTCCTCGGAGAGTGACGACTGCGTCGAGACAGTCGCCGTACGCGACGAGCTGAATCACATAGTCCTGATATGTCGATTCCCTGACGACCTCCCTCGGTTCGTCCGGGAATTGTGGTTCGACCGATGGGATGGGAGTGAGAGTGGTGACCACGGAACCGGCTGAGTCTCTTGCGACGAGTTCAGACCCCTCGTTGGCCAGCTCAGACACCAAGGCGAACATTCCGTTTCGAACTGTGGCTGACTCTTCTACGCCTTCGGACTGCACCCCAACAGAAGTGCCGTCTGGTGTGCCGCCGACTACGAACGCCAGGCGGACTCCTCCTACTTCAGAGTAGCTGATGTCCGAGTACCCAATGTCAGGCTGGCGATGTGCGGCTTCGGGAGAATCGGCCGGCCCCCAGCACGAGCCCTTTCTCGCCTCGAGTTTGGGCCCATCCCAGGCGAGGGCATCCAGGCACTCAGAGCCGTTGGCACCGGCGTAACCAACGATCGCAACAGTCACGATCCCGTAGGAAGCCGAGTACTCGATGGTCTCGCTTCCCGGTTGAGCGATCGGATCAGTGAGGGTCGAGATGTAGGTCTCTACGAGTTCGCCAAGATCATTCTGGCGGGAAGTAGCCTCGGATACAGCTGCCTCATTCGGCGAGGGACCAACCTCCACTCGTCCCACAAACGTGATTTCGGCCAGGGCCAGCTCATCGAATGCCCCCTCCTCAAGCTCCTCTGCCGGCCATGTGGAAAGGACCCGAATCGTTAGCATCGTTGTCTCCAGCGTTTGCATGTCCACGACCTGAGGCCCTTGGTTGTCGTTCAGGATTTCGGCCGGCCTCACATAATCTGGGAGGTCGTCTACTTCGATCTCGACCTGGCGAATCCGATAATT
>CALCCX010000205.1 GCA_937900165.1 uncultured Acidimicrobiia bacterium
GCGTGTTTTTTTTTTTTTTTTCAAGCAGAAGACGGCATACGAGATATATCAGTGTGACTGGAGTTCAGACGTGTGCTCTTCCGATCTTCCAACTCCCGAGCGCTCTCCCCTATTTCTTCTCGGCCATCAAGGTGGCGGCCTCCCTCAGCCTCATCGGCGCGATCGTCAAAGAGTATTTCGGCGGACCGCAAGCGAGGATCGGGCAGTACATCACCAGCAAGGCGGCACTGTCTCAGTTCGAGGAGGCGTGGGCTGCGATAGTCCTCGCCTCAGTATTCGGGGTAGCCCTGTATGCCCTCATAGTCGTGATCGAAAGGCGAGTGATGCCCTGGCACGTCTCGGTGCGACGGCCCGGCTGAGAACCCGCCGAGCGCACGATCCGAGTAAGTTGGCAAGCCGACGGCGAGCAACCGGCGTCGCTGAACGGAGGAAACATGAATAAGGGATTGATCAAGCTGTTGGCGCTACTGGCGGCGCTGGCGATGGTCGCCGCCGCCTGTGGCGGTGACGACGACGCCGGGAGCGGGGAATTGACGCCGATCAACCTCCAGCTCCAATGGTTCGCGCAGGCCCAATTCGCCGGGTACTACGCCGCAGTGGCAGAGGGCTTCTACGAAGATGAGGGCCTCGACGTGACCATCCTCGAGGGAGCGGTCGACATCGTGCCTCAGCAGGTCGTGGCCAGCGGGGCTGCCGAGTTCGGGTTGGCCTGGGTACCCAAGGCTCTCGTCTCCAACACCGAAGGAGCCGGACTCGTCAATGTCGGCCAGGTATTTCAACGTTCAGGCACCTTGATGGTTTCCTGGGCTGACAGCGGCATCACGTCACCGGCCGACTGGGAAGGCAAGATCATCGGCAACTGGGGGTTCGGCAACGAGTTCGAGCTGACTGCCGCCATCGAACAGGCCGGCGTCGAGGTCGAAGAGTTGGTCGCTCAGAACTTTGACATGGAGGCCTTGCTCAACCGGGAGATCGACGCCGCCGAGGCGATGATCTACAACGAGTACGCCCAGGTCCTCGAGGCCATCAACCCGGACACCGGTGAGCTCTATCAGCCATCTGATCTCAACGTGATCGACTTCAACGATGTCGGGACCGCCATGCTCCAAGACGCCGTGTGGGTCACCGAGGAATACGCGGACAACAACGGTGACACCATCGAAGCTTTCTTGCGAGCGAGCTTCCGTGGGTGGATTTTCTGCCGTGACAACGCAGACGCATGCGTGCAGCACGTGTTGGCGGTAGGTCCGACCCTCGGTCTGAGCCACCAAACATGGCAGATGAACGAGATCAACGCTCTCATCTGGCCATCGGCAGGCGGTATCGGTGTGATGGATCAGGGCTTGTGGGACCAGACGGTTGGAGTGGCAACCACCCAGGTGCCGGAGTTGCAGGGCGTTGACATCCCGGACAGCTCGTTCCGTACCGACTTTGCCGAAGCCGCGGTGGCGGCCCTCAACGAAGACGGTCTCGACACCACCGGTTCGAGCTTCGCCAAGATATCGGTCACCCTTACCGAGGGCGGCGAGTAGAGATATTGTTGGGGGAGCGTCGGACCGCCGGCGCTCCCCTGACCTAGCGGGCCCACCGGGTTCGCAGGAGAGAAGAGAGGAACCGATGGCCAACGAAATTCGGGCAGCGGTGGTGCAGACCGCGTGGACCGGGGACATCCAGTCCATGGTCGACAAGAACGTGAAATACGCGGAGCAGGCCGCCGAGCAAGGCACCAAGGTCATGTGCTTCCAGGAGATCTTCAACGCGCCGTATTTCTGCCAGGTTCAAGAAGACGTACACAAGGACACGGCCGAACTGATACCTGACGGCGAAACGACCCAGCGGATCATGAAGCTCGCCAAAGAAACCGAAATGGTGCTCGTCGTGCCGATCTACGAAAAGGAGGACGAGGGTTTCCTCTACAACTCTGCAGCGGTAATCGACGCAGACGGAACGGTCTCGGGCAAGTACTCCAAGACCCACATTCCCCAGCTCACAAGGTTCTGAGATGTGTTCTACTTCCGACCTCGCAAGATGGGCTTTCCGGTTTCCATCTCAGAGCTCGTGCGTCTCCGGTTTTACATCTGCAACGACCGTCACTTCCCTGAAGG
>CALCCX010000206.1 GCA_937900165.1 uncultured Acidimicrobiia bacterium
CGACATCTTCGAAATGTCCGCTGCCGAGCGCCGGACTGCGGGAATCCGTCGACTGCCCGAGACCCTGGCCCAGGCCCTCGATGAGATGGAGAAATCCGATCTGGTCAATGAAGCCCTCGGCGACCATGTGTTCGATTGGTTCATCAGGAACAAGCACGAAGAGTGGGATCGTTATCAGCAACATGTCTCACGGTTCGAGCTGGAACGCTTTCTTCCGATCCTTTGACGATGCAGATCGCCGTCCACCCGTCATCCCCATCGCCTGAGCTTTCCGAAGCTCTGCTCCTGGCTGGGATAGGCGCCAAGTTCATCGAAGACGCCGAGGCTTCGACCGTTGATGTTGGAGAGGCCAGTCTGATTCTTGTGGAACTCGGGCAAGACCCTCTTCGCAGATTGAGACAAGCGCGCCGGCTCGAAGGCGATACCGGACTCCCACTGGTGGTGGTGGCAGCGCGTGACCAATTGGGGATGGTCGCAGAACACGAAGAAATCGCCGACTTCGTTCTGGCGCCACCCGACCCGCTCGAGTTGAAGGTGCGCCTGAACCGCCTGCAGAGCCCGGACGAACAAGAGGGGATCCACTCCTATGAAGATCTGGCGCTCAACACGTCTACCTACCAGGCCCTGGTCGGGGGTCGGCCGGTCGACCTGACATACATGGAGTACGAGCTTCTACGATTCTTCGTCACCAATCAGGGCAGAGTCTGGAGTCGAGAACAATTGCTCTCAAAAGTTTGGGGATACGACTACTTCGGCGGTGCGAGAACAGTCGATGTCCACGTCCGCCGTCTCCGCGCCAAGCTCGGCGAAGAACGGGCTAGCTGGATCACGACGGTGCGATCGGTCGGATACCGGTTCGGCTAGGAGTTGTCGAAGGGACGAACGCGACTTCCCACCGTTTTCACCTGCGCGACTCCACCACGCCCGTTAAGCTCCTGGCAGTGTGGTTTGGGGTGTCATGGGCGGTCCACCCCCATTTTCAAAGGGGTAATTCGATGAAGCGCGCGCTTACTGCGACGATTGCAATGCTAGGCCTGATGATGGCTACAGCAGCGCCGACCGTGGGCCAGGAGGACCCACCAACCGGCGGCAGAGTCGGCGTCTTGGGATGCTCCAACACCGACAACGTCGTGAGCGGGTATTTCGATGTCTCGGATGCCAACGTCATGTGGGACGGCGAGGACATCGACGACCCGAACGACGACTTCGACGGTGTGTTCATGGCATACCGCTCGAAGTCGATGAACGAGTGGGAAGATCCGAACAACCCCGGCTGGGACACGTTCGACTCGGAACTCGCCCAATTCCCGGACACCGTTGCCATCTGGATGCAAATCTGCGTGGGTCCTCCCAGTCGCGGACACACGACCGAGCAAATCGACAACATCATCACCCTCATCCGGCAGCGGACAGATGTTCCCATCTATGCCTCCCCACTCGACCGAAGTCCGTCTTGCCTGGTCGGCAGCCCCGACCTGGGTGACGAATTCGTCGACCACATCGTCAACACCGGCCAGGGGTTCCGCGGACCGATCATCAGCCCGCTGGACGACAGTCAGATGCGCGACAATTGCCATGCCAACGAAATCGGCGACGATATCTGGGGGGCCGATCTCGCCGCCTTCTTCGACGAGAATTTCGTTCCCGGTCCTGGTGGTGGCGGAGGCGACGATTTCCTAGATGTTCCAACCTCCAACACTTTCTACACCGAGATCGCCTGGTTGGTCGACAACGGGATCACCCTCGGTTGCGACGCTGCAGGCCTGTATTACTGCCCGGACGACTCCGTGTCCCGAGCCCAGATGGCCTCTTTCATAGACCGGGCCTTCGATCTTGCCGACACATCCGAAGACTTCTTCGACGATGACAGCGGCAACGTGCACGAAGCGGCGATCAACCGAGTCGCGGCAGCAAACATCACCGTGGGCTGCAACGCGGCTGGAGACTCGTTCTGCCCTGGCGCATCGGTGTCTCGTGGGCAGATGGCGAGTTTCATCGAAAGGGCTGCCACCGGGCTCACGCCGGCAACGACCGATTATTTCGTCGATGACGACGGAATAACGCACGAAGCGAGCATCAACGTGCTGGCCGAGAACCAGATCACCTTTGGGTGCTCGTCGGCGGACGCTACTCTCTATTGCCCGTGGTCGTCTGTGACGCGGGGTCAGATGGCCGCTTTCTTGAAGCGGACCATCGAGCCGGACTGAGCGGTCGCGTACGCCACGGGTCGGTCATCGGGCGGCCCTATTCTGTCAATGCGGACCCACTGTCGGCCCATATGTGGAGGTACGCGGTTCGTACTGCGAAAGCTTGACGGACATCGCCGACGACCTCTTCGAAAAAGTCTTCGCGATAGTTCGGATCAGTCACTGCGGTGACCGCAAAATAGAGGCCAGAGAAGGCGGCGAGGAACGAGGCCACCCGTAACAACTCTTCGGTGAGCTGCACCTCGCGTCCAAACATCGACACGAGTGGGCCGATGGGGCGCACGGGAACCCGCGTCCATGACTCGATGATCGGCTCTGGCATCGTTAGCAGGCCAAGAAGAACGAGGAAGGCCCCCACCAGAACCGACACGAGCAGTACCTGTAACGCCTGCCCGAACAGGATCACAAGGCCGGTGTTCGCCCATTCCGCTCTGCTGAGCGGCCTGGCGGGCGGAGAGCCCGTGAAACGACCGGCGGCGCCTTCGATCGGCGTCGATCGACACAAGGCATCGACCTGCTGCCAGTTTGTGAAGGCACCCAGACCCTTCACCTCGGCCGGGAGCCTCACCACGATGAACAACGCTCCAAAGGCCCCGAACAAGCCGAGAGTGGCCGCGAACAGCGGCCCCACCAGACTGGCGGACACCTGCCAAACCTCGGCGTTGATGAACAGGAACGTCACGAACAGAAGAAGGAGAGGGATGGCCCTGGCGAATAGGACGATCGTTCCGCCGAGCTGACGGAAGAGCCGGCCGGTCGCCCACACCATGATCGGGACGAGCCCAAAGCTCGTGGAGAGGTACACCAATCCAAGAATCAGGAGGTTTATGACCACCAGTCCGGCACTGCCAAGCAGGTTGCCTCCGAACACAACCGGAACCAGAGGGGGAACGAGCACGAACACCGTCAATTCGATCGGACCGATCGACGTCGGCCGCTGCAACAGGCGGCGACCCCTCCACCGGTTTACCTGCGCCCAGACACCGAGCACCAAGACGAATGCCCCTACCACCGCCAGCGTGTTCGCCCAAGCGGTTTCAAAGTTCAACGCCGCCAAAACCTCAAAGAGAAAAACAAACGTGAGGAGTGGCGCAGCTCTGGTGAAAATGTCGGTAGACGCCGAATAGCCTTCGATGAAGTGGGGGATACCCCGGCGGATGAACCATCGTTCGATTTCTTGTTGTCGAGTCTCCCGCATAGTGCTCACAGTGCGGATTCTGGTGACCGCGAGCCTTCACAACAAGGATTGACGAGCGAGTTAGACCAATTTGACCCCGACAAAGACTATGTCGATGGCATTCTTGGTCGCTCCGGCCTGGTCCACCGGCCGTAGGACCTTCTCATTTCTCTCGATGTTCAGTTCCGCAAAGTCCTCGGCCAGTTCCGCCTCATCGAACATCACCTCCGGATACGGAGGGCCACCCACGCCCTGGTCCAGATTGTCTGGATGATGGGCGATCAGGAAGATCATGCCGCCAGGCGCGAGCGTCTCGACAGCCTTGGCATGGATTGGCTTTCTCGCGGATTCTGGGAGCTGTAGGTAAGACAGAACAACCAAGTCGAAGGCGTCGGCCGAAGGGCGCCAGTCTGTGGCTAGATCCAGCGCGGAGAAGCTGACCTCCAACCCTGAGGCCCTGGCCATCTCTTTTGCCTGATCAATTGCAACGGGACTCAGGTCGAGACCGGTCACATCGTGGCCTTGGGATGCGAGCCAGAGAGCGTTGCGCCCTTGCCCACATCCAAGGTCGAGAACTCGGCGAGGAGACAAACCTTCGAGTTGGTCGACGACAAAGGCGTTGGCATCCCGTCCCCAAACCAGACCGGCCTCCGAATAACGTTCATCCCAAGCGCCGTGGGCTGTCTCCGAACGTTCCGAAATCCCGGGAGCCTCATGTTTCTCATCCATCAGCGAACCTTAGGTAATAGCGCGCGGTGAGCGCGCGTAATCGCCTTGAGAATGGCGAAAGAGCCTG
Organism: uncultured Acidimicrobiia bacterium; assembly: GCA_937900165.1. Classification (GTDB taxonomy): domain Bacteria; phylum Actinomycetota; class Acidimicrobiia; order Spongiisociales; family Spongiisociaceae; genus SZUA-232. Next base: position 4,181 of record CALCCX010000206.1, read on the forward strand.
ACTAGGCGCTGTGAACAGGCCGGAATGCCTCAGAAAGAAGGGCTCGCGTTTCGATTGGACGATCATGAATCATCGACCAGGTGATCCGAAGCACCCGCCAATGAGCGAGCTGAGCGAGATTGTCGCGCTGGCGATCGGAGTCGAAGGCTTCAACCGTACTGTGCCAAGCCCGCCCATCGGCTTCGACAATAAGGTGCAGATCGGGATACGCGAAATCCACGCGGCCCTCTCGGACTGTGCGCCACGGCAGTTCTAGCTGACGAACGGGCTTTGGGAAGCCCCATTGTTCGAACAGTTCGGCAAGTCGGAACTCGAGTTCGCTTTCAGTCGGCGTGTAGCCGGGCAGTCGCACCGCGAGAACCTGCCTGAGCGCCGCTATTCCCGGCTTCCCGCGCCTGGCCAGCCTTCCAATCGTCGTTGCCAGATCGTCCAATGAGCACCGCCGGGCCGCCAAAGAGCGATCGATGAGTCGTTCCAAGCGTTTCGGACGTATCACGGCAGCAAGGTCGACAAGAGTGCGTACAACCGTGGTGACCGGCAGGCGATCGACTTCTGTGAGATCCGTGTCTGACAGGTCGGTGGATTGGTGCACAGTGACACCGGCAAATTCGTGGGTCCTTCGCACAGCAACGGTGACCACCACCCGGCCACGCTCAACATAGGAAAGGTCGTGTAGTT
>CALCCX010000207.1 GCA_937900165.1 uncultured Acidimicrobiia bacterium
TGCCACTCCGGAATGTCGGGCATGAGTCCATACGTCAGGAATACCGTCCCGATCACCATCACCGATCCGGCTGCCAAGGCCTTGGCGATGGCCGTGCCCAACGCCATCGACTCGAGTGCCACGATGGGAATGACGGTAACGCCGATGAGCAGGAAGACCACCACCAGCGGCGACCCACCGCCGGCCTTCAGATGGAAGATGCGGAACAGCACCAGGAACGCGACCAGCAGGAATATGTGGGGATACGGCAACAACAACCGGGCGAGGACCAGTCCGAGTAGGCTCGCCCCACTGATGACGACGATCAGCCCCAAGCCGGTCCTGAGCGAAGGCCGTGGCGAAGGCTTGGCAAAGAATCCGCTGGCCAGCACCGGGACGAGAAACGGCAGTTCGAAACCGCTGGCGTATCCAACCAGAGTCGCAATGGTCGCCGCCAGGGCAAAGCGGACGACACGGTAGGCCCGCTCGTCCGCCACCAGCGCCGCCCCCAGTCCGAGGCGAGCCGCGACCGACGCATCAGCGGGCATACGACACCAGGGCGTGGAACCGGATTCTCAGCCACGCCAGGGAATTGAGAATCCAACTCGATCCGCTATAGACGATGGCGCTCGCCTGACCGCCGGCTCGGCGGTAGCCCTGGGACTCCTCGTCGGAGAACCGGAGGATGACGGGAAAGCGCTTGGGATCCTGCAACCAGCCCTTGGCCTGCTCCGTGGTCTGGAGTTCGCCCAACGACCCCCCAGGACTCGTCTCTATGCCAAACCCGATACTCACCACCTCGCCCTGGAACACCTTTCCCGGTGCGGCATCGAGCACGATCTCGGCCCGGTCACCGACCTTCATGCGTCCCAGGTTGTTTTCCTTCATGTCGACCTGGACCCAGCCATCGACGCTGGAGATGAACGTTGCCAACGGGTGTCCCGACATGGCGTCGTGGCCAACGCGGAGTGGAATATGGGCAATGGCGGCGTCGGAAGAGACATGGAGGGTGGTATTCGTCAGATTGAACTGAGCCTGGGCTACGGCGGCCACCGCGGCCCGGATGTTGGGGTTGTCGGCGCCCTCGACCCCGAGCTGCTCCTGGGCGGCCCTGAGATTAGCCTGGGAGCTGATGACCGATGATTCGGACTGCGACACCGAGGCCCGTGACTGATCGAGGTCGGCCTCGGACAGGGCACCGGGGTGTTCGCGAGCAATCTTCTCGACACGCGCCAGGTTTCGCTTGGTGATGTCGTACCGCGCCTGGGACACACCGAGCCGGCCGGCCGCGGCTTCGATGCCGGCAACCTGGGCGCCCATCTGTTGGCCTGCCAGTTCCAGCGAGGCTTGAGCCGCTTGAAGAGCCAGCTCATAGGGGAGCGGGTCGATCTGGACGATCACCTGATTCTCGGTGACGACGTCGTGCAGCCGCACGTTGACTTCGGTGAGATAGCCCGAGACCTGTGGCACGATAGGCACGATGAAGCCGTCGATTCTACCCAGGGTGGTATAGGGCGTGTACCGGTCGGCGGCCATGTGGCAACTGAACAGCACCACCACCACCGCCAGGACGATCCGGGTCAGGCGCTTGGCTGGATCAGCCTTGCTACGCTCTTTCGATGTCTCCGGTGATGCCGTCTCAGCTTCCGTATTCCCTGCGGCGTCACCATCAGGCGCTGGAGGCGAGGTGGGTGCGTCAGACGCTATCGACACCACCACATGCCTTCGTCGTCGACGTAGGCTTCCGACGGGTCGACAAACTGGTCCCACAGTGCGTCGCAGGCCTCGCTCAACTGCTGCTCGAGGCGCTCTTCGCTGGCTGTCATCGAGTTGTTAGTCATTTTCACAATTCTCCTTCGTAAACTGTGCGATTGTCATCCCGAGTGATTGATTTTGTCATCCCGAGAGCCTGCCCTGAGTCCCTCGAAGGGTCTTCCGAGGAATCTCCGTAGCGATGCGGTTTGGCGAGGCCGAGGAGATCCTTCGGCGGACCTCAGGATGACAGGGATGGACCTCAGGATGACAGGGATGGACCTCAGGATGACAGGGATGGACCTCAGGATGACAGGCTCTCGACTTTGCAGTTTTCCTGCGAAATCACTCGGAAACTGGACACAACTTCGCAGATACCGGATAATCTGCTTGGGGAGAAGCCGGTACTGAACAGAGCGAGGCCAGAAAATGAACAATACCGACCAAGCTGCGCAGCGATCCC
>CALCCX010000208.1 GCA_937900165.1 uncultured Acidimicrobiia bacterium
GTCACATCTATATCGTATGACCTGTTTTGCCTGCACGTCTGCCTACTTCGTGTTAACTTGGATGGGTGTGGGTACAAGATTTTTAGCTTGTTTTTTTGTTTGTTTTTCTTTTTTTTTTTTTTTTCAAGCAGAAGACGGCATACGAGATATATCAGTGTGACTGGAGTTCAGACGTGTGCTCTTCCGATCTGACCCTAGTGGTGTGTCGGCTCCGACAGCGAACCGTCGACTCTGGGAAGAATTGTCAAAGGCACTTCGGGACGGGCCTTTGGTCCCTGTCCGTTCCGGCTGTAGCGGACAAGGATATCTGCATGACCAATGGAGGTTTGGACGACGGATCATCCAACTGTACAAACCTGGCCGAGATCGACGTCGTCTTGGTCACGGCTTTCCGCTGCCATTTGTGTGACCACGCACGGAGTTTGCTGGACGAACTCGGCGCCCGGTATCCCCTCGCCATTCGCGAGGTGGATCTGGAGAGCGATGAGGGCAGAGACATCGTCAACCGGCTGCGGGTTCCGTTTCCACCCATCTTGTTGCTGAATGGGACCTATTTCGGACACGGAAGACTCTCGCGCGCCAAGCTCGTCAAGACTCTTGGAGAGGTTGCGGGGTTGGAGGGAGTTGTGATGGCCCAATTCGGTCGCCGGCGAACGGCGGACTGACATGGAAGGCTTGTTTCTAGGCGGATCCTTGATCGCAGCGTTCCTCGCCGGGGCCGTCGCACTGTTTGCGCCGTGCTGTGTGACCGTGCTGTTTCCCGCCTACCTGTCGGCGGCGGTTCGCAACAGCCGATGGAGGTTGGTGCCATTGACACTGATCTTCGCGACTGGGATTGCCGTGGTTCTCGTCCCGGTCACGCTTGGCCTGTCGATCCTCACCCGGACCCTGCTTCGATACCACGGCGCTTTCTACGTTGCCGGCGGGGTGCTCATGCTCATCCTCGCCTGGCTGGCATTGTCCGGTAGGGGGTGGGCGTTGCCAATCATGCGTGGATCTCCAGACGTACAGCGCACCGACTCCGGCGGGGTCTTCGTGCTCGGCGTCTTCTCAGGTGCCGCATCTGCCTGCTGTGCGCCGGTTCTCGCCGGTGTCCTGACCCTATCCGCGGTGGCTCCCGGTCTGGTCCAGGGGGTCGGCATCGGGCTGGCCTACGTATTCGGGATGGTCTTTCCCCTTGTTGTGCTGGCCCTTGCCTGGGACCGATTCGGGTCGAGGGCCCGAGATCGGATTCGCGGGCGGGAGCGGCAGATCCGTCTTGCAGGCCGCAAGCTCAACGTCACGACGCTCGACCTCGTCGGCGGCGCGATGTTCACTCTGATGGGCCTTGCCATGATCACCATCGGCGTAACCGGGGCAACACTTGTCCCCACGGCTCAGGCCGGTACCGGGATCTGGTTGCAGGATCGTCTATCGCCGCTCGTGCGGTGGCTCGAACCGATACCTGATCTCGTGATTGGCCTGGTACTGGTTGCCCTGGCGGTGGGAGCGGTGGCCGTCTCGGGCCGGCGTCGAAGCACTTCAACTGAAAATGACTCCTTATCAGACGGGAACTCCCATGAAGAACGTCAAGAAGCCGCCCAGACAGACCTCCGGGCATCCAACGACCGCCTCTAGCAGGACGCGACGGGCGTCGTGGTGGAGCTGGGCGGCCATCGTTCTCCCGCTCGCCGCCGTCATCGCACTCGTGTTGTTCGGGGGAGGCAATGGATCCGCCGGCGGCTCAGCCGTCGGGTCAGCGGCTCCAGACTTCGACCTCCCGGCCACCGATGGCGGTCGCCAAACACTGGACAGCGTTGTCTCCGAAGGTGACGCCCTGCTCTATTTCTCGATGGGGCCTGGATGTGATGGGTGTTTCGCCCAGATTCCTGAGGTCGAGGAGGCCCTGGCCGAATTGGGTATCAATCTCGTTCCTGTCATGGTTCATTCCGCCGACCAGGTCGCCGCCGAGGCAGCACGTTTCGGAATCACGACACCGATTCTCATCGACGCCGATCGTTCCGTCTCAGAGGCCTACGGGATGATCGGCGTATACGGGCACCAGGATCGACCAAGCCACAGCTTTGCTCTCGTAGATCAACAGGCAAAGATCAAATGGGTCCACCACTACGCCGAGATGTTCGTGCCCACCGATCAGCTGCTCAGTGATCTGGGCATCGGGTAGTTCTAAGCCTGGATCCACCGACTTAGCCTGGATCCACCGACTTAGGGAAGCGAGTCGTCCGCCGGGCTGCGCCTCTCCTGCGATTCAGGTTTGTCTCTGCATTCACTTTGTGTGAGGTGGGCCAGGCCTGAGAAATCCTTTCCGTGACTGGCGAGGCGGGCGAGGAGCCGATCCGTGCGGTGGATCTAGGCTTAGTGGTCGTGGTCAGAAGTTCGTCGGTGTATCGGTTGTCGGTCCGGTGGGGTGGTTGAGGTAGAGGCCGGCGGCGCAGTCGAGTGCTTCTTCGGGGGTGCCGGTGGGGTGGCCGGTGGGTAGCAGAGAGTTCTCGTAGCCGTCTTTGCTGGCGAGGTAGAGGGCGAACGCCCATTGGTTCTGGGAACCGACGTGGCGGAGCCGGAACAGTGGCAGGGTGTCGTCGTCGCTGGTGATCCCGGCGATGTATGCGAATGGGCCTCGGTAGCGGATCGTGATTTTGGTCAGGGCGGGCCAGCGGTCACGGCGCCGGGTGTCGAGTCGGTGGCGGAGTGCGTGTTTGGTGTTGTCGGTGATCGCCGCGGCCACCGTGTGGAGGGTACAGGGCGGTCAGGCCGCTATGGGTTCGTGGTCTGCGATCCGGGCGAGGAGTTCTTTGAGTTCGCGGCGTCCGAATCCCCACTTGAAGGGTACGGCACCGATGTTGTAGCGGGCCTCGAAGCCGGCGAGTCTGGTACTGATATCGTCGAGTTCGGTGAAGTCGTTGGGGGACACGACCTTGCGTTGCACAATCGAAAAGTAGATCTCGATCTGGTTCAGCCACGACGCGTGCACCGGCAGATGCACCAGACGGGCGTTCGGCCAGTCGCCGCGGAGACGATCGGCGGCGGCCTGGCCACGGTGAGAGGACCCGTTGTCCACGATCCAGAACACTCGGCGGGCCGACGCGTAGGGTTCGGTTGTCATCACTTTGTCAACCAGCCGCCCGAAGGGAACGATGCCCGTCGTATCGTCGCAGCAGCCCATCACCTGCGCCCGCCCCACGTCATAGGCGGCCAGGTAAGCGAGGGCGCCGTGGCGATCGTATTCGTGTTCGACCCGCATCAGCCGGGACCGGCCCGGCGGCAGGCTCGGGTGGCACCGACAACGAGCCTGGATGCTTGTCTTTTCGTCAGCGGAGATCACGAACTCGTCATCACTCAACGCCTCACCGGCGAAGCTGCGGGCATACAGATCAAGCACCACTCCAGCCTTGTCAGCGAAGTGCGGGTCCCGCGGGAAGATCCAAGACCGATGCTGCCACGGCCGGATCGCCGCTCGAGCCAAGACCCGGGACACCGTTGAGCGAGAGATCGCGTCGACTACCGAACTGGCAATCAGCTCATCGGCCAATTCGGCACTTGACCACCTCGCCAACGGCACACCACTGAGGGCAGGAAGTTCACAGGCCAACTGGATGACCTCAGCCCGCACCAGCGGCCCGAACACCCGAGGCCGCCCAGACCTGGGCCGATCCACCAGACCAGCCACGCCTTCGCCGAAGAACCGCTTCCGCCACTTCGACACGGTGTCAACATGAACACCGACCATCTCAGCGATCCCCACATTCGACACGCCGACGGCCGCCAAGAGCACAATCCGGGCTCGGACCACCGCCCGCTGCTCGCTCCGCCCACGCCGAACAACACCCTCCAACACATGCCGATCCCCGTCGCTCAACACAACATTGAACGGACTCGAACGAGACACCGGACCACCACCCAACGACGCGCCGCCCGGCCATCTGCCCCCAACCGCCCCACAGATTACACCGACGTAATTACGCGCACGACCACTTAAGTCAGGAGAGATCGGGCTTGACATTCCTGTCGACGGGAACGTGGATAATTGGACAATGGCTGCCGATCCGACGACTTCGCGAAGTGAACGTGGCGGGTTCAAAGAAAAATGGCTACGCGCTCCCCGCGTTCGGAACTCCTCTTTGGTCGTGTCGGCCGCGATACTCGGTTCTCTCGCGACAGATCAGGTCAGCAAAGCTGTGGCGGTCAGCTTGCTCAGCTCAGGACCGGTCACGTTCGGCGGACTGCGGCTGCATCTGGTGGCCAACCGGGGCATCTTGATGGGTGTGCCGGCTCCCACCGCCGTCATCCTGCTGGTAACGATCGGGGTCGTAGTCGTAGCTCTGCGCACTTCTCGCACACCCGATCGGATTGCCACGCTCGCCTATGGGCTCATTGCCGGAGGGGCGCTGGGCAACCTCGTCGACCGCATGATCCAACGCGAGTTGTTCCCCCGTGGCGCCGTGGTCGATTGGATTTCGTTTGGAAAAATGACGTTCAACCTGGCGGATGTCTTCCTGGTCGTCGGAGTGGCCATGGTGATCCTGTTCGCAGGATCACCTGAAGACTCCCGCCCAGATCAGTGATTCCCGCGCCCGCCCTCGCCACCGTCGCCATCGCTGCTCCCTTGAGCATTCGATGCTTCGATCGTGAACCCGCTGTTCGACCTGTCTTCGTGGTAGTCAATCATTGCTAGCTCGAGTCGACGATATCCGAGAGCCTTTCTCTGGCGCCAGCAGAACCGAGATCATCTCTCCCATCTTTGCTGAGACACCTTTCGCCAACGCTATACCGTCCACGCGAATGGAAGGTCAAGGCGAAATCGCAGAGAATCCGAAGAAATGAACCAGGTTTGCCAGTCGACGACTTTCGCGACAGAGGGCCGATCGGCCCTAGCGACGCCGACAGCACGGCCTGACGATGAGCGTACGGATTGAAGGAGGTTCATCATGCCGAAAACCGACTTCGATGGTCTGCCCGACGTCGTTCGAACATTCCGGCCCAGATGCCCAGGTTGCACTCCAGCCAAGGTGATCGAACCAGGCGCCAGGCCGTGCAGCTTCTACGAATGCTCCGGACTACCGAAGGGACTCGAGGTGACATGCGATTTGTGCATGTATGACTTCGTGGCCGAGGATGGACAGGTCAAGTGCGATCAGACTACCTGTGAAACAGCGCTCCGATTGAAGGGCAACGTCGAGAACTACAGGACGTGGTTACGACTGATCGAAGCCGAATGCACCGGCCACAACTGACAGGTACTCCTCATCTCGAATCCTTCGCCTCGCGAAAGATTTAGAGCCGAAGCGCCAACTGAGGACCACGAGGGAGATCGGAAGAGCACACGTCTGAACTCCAGTCACACTGATATATCTCGTATGCCGTCTTCTGCTTGAAAAAAAAAACCACCCCACCCCCCCACCCCTCCCCCCCCCCACCGTCA
>CALCCX010000209.1 GCA_937900165.1 uncultured Acidimicrobiia bacterium
AAACCAGCAATTTCCACTTCGATGACGGCTCCGCCTCCTACCCGGTTGGCGGCAAGAATCTTTCCTCCGTGCGCCTCGACGATCCCTTTGGCGATTGCCATACCGAGCCCCGTGCCCGCCTCGTGCCGCGAAGGATCTGCTCGATAGAAGCGATCAAACACTCTCACGAGATCTTCCGCCGGAAAGCCAGGCCCCCGATCAGCGACAGTGAGTGCCACAACGCCTCCAGAAGAAGAGGGGGCCGCCAGCGAAACCTCGACCTCGCCTCCGCCGTGTCTCCTGGCGTTGTCGACGAGGGTTCTGATGAGCCGATGCAGTGCTTGTCTGTCACCTTTCACCACAGCTTTGACAGGAGCGTTCACCGTCGTCGCCTCAGGTCCAATGTGATGAAGCACCGCCGTCAGAACCTCGACCAGATCGACCGGATCGGATTGCACAAGCACTTCGGCGTCAGACCTCGCCAGCACCAAAAGGTCGTCGACCAACCCGGTCATGCGATCCGCCTCCTCCGCGATATCCCCGATCGCCTCCGAACGGTCGAGCGCCGAAGCGTCAGGGCGATCGATCAGGAATCCGGCGTTGCTTCTGATTGTCGTCAGCGGACTCCGCAATTCGTGCGAGGCATCTGCCACGAACTGCCGTTGGGCATCTAGAGATCTGGCCAATTTTTTCTGCGCATCAGCGAGTCGATCAAGCATCTCGTTGAAGCTGGAGGTGAGAACTCCGAGTTCGTCTTTCGCCTTCCTCTCGCTCAGCCGGCGAGTCAGATCTCCGGTCGCTCCAATCGCATCGGTCGTTTCTGCCAACTGACGAATCGGCTTGAGTGCCCGCCTTGTGACGAACCAACCGACGATGGCCGAAACCACGAGAGTGATTGTTCCTGCGACCACCAGGACGGTGCCAAGGCCTTCAAGTTGCTCTTCGATGAACAGCGTCGATTGGCCCACCACCACGACTCCAACCGATCCGCTTTCCGGATTGGTCCAACGGCGGGCCACCAACTGGAGCTCCAGATCTCCGATCTTCTGGATTGCTTCCGCCGAGCCGTTCGAGAAGGCCTCGGTTACGACGCCAGATCCGATATCAGGGGACCGCCCGTCAAGCAATCCGCTCGAGACAAGCACTCCGCCGGTGTCATCGACGATCACGAAGAAGGCGTCGGTTGACTGCGAGGGATCCACCGTTGCGATTGGCACCGGATTTTCGAACGCCTCGTCCGGGGTGTTGGCTGCATCCCGGGCAACCGAGTCTGCGATGGTCGCCATTGCCTGCAGTTGGTCCTCAGGACCGGCTTGACGGGCCAACCAGGTGAGCACCACCGCAAAGACGAGCATTGAGATCAACGCAACAAACGAGCCATAGAAGGCGAGACGCCAGCGGATGCGCATCAGCCGCCGCCTGCCAGCTTGAGTACATAACCCGCACCCCTCACTGTGTGAATGAGTTGTGGATCACCAAGCTTCTGCCTCAGGTACCTGACGTACACATCGACAACGTTCGACGTCGTATCCACATCCAAACCCCACACCTCTACGAGGATCTGACCTCGAGTTAGCACCACTCGCTCGTTCCTCATGAAATATTCGAGCAACCTGAATTCCAGCGCGGTCAGTCCGATATCTTCGCCACCCCTGGCCACCTCCATGCCGCCCACGTCAACGACGAGATCACCGACTGTGAGGGTGTCTCGGGAGGCGTGGTCACTTCTCCCTCGTCTGAGGAGGGACCGCACCCTAGCCAGGAGCTCGTCATGGGCAAACGGCTTGATCAGGTAATCATCTGCTCCCGCGTCCAACCCCTCCACCCGGTCAGGCACCGTGGTCCTCGCGGTCAACATGAGCACTGCCACGTCGTCACCAGCGGCGCGTAGGCGCCTGCACACTTCGAGGCCGTCGATACCGGGCATCATTATGTCCAGTACGACCAGATCGGGGGGCTGTCTGAGAGCTGCACCAAGGGCCGCCGTTCCGTCCTTACAAACCTCTACGTCATAGCCGTCGTAAATGAGGGCGCGCCGCACCGAGGCAGCGATCTTCTCGTCGTCATCGACTACAAGGACCCTGGCTCGTCTCGTCACAACTACATTATCGGCCGCAGCGGATGAGGAGATGATGAGAAAGGCCAACCCGGCACAAGGTCGGGTCTTCACATGTGATTTATTTCGATTTCACACGACTTTCTTGGGTTGCTCTTAACTGAAGATCAGACACGATTGTTCCGATCCTACGGACAGGTGTCAGCGGAACCGTTAGAGGTCCGTCGGCCCAGAAGGGTTTCCACCAGCAAGTCATGACTGACGGCAACGCAGAATTCGCGGAGCTGCTCGAAGCAGCCCAATCGGGAGATCAGCACGCCTGGTCCATCCTCTACGATGGAGTGGCCGGTGCTCTCGTCGCCTACTTGCGGCTGCGCGGTGCGTCCGATCCGGAGGCACTGGTGGGCGACGCCTTTATCCAGATCGCTAGGCATCTTCACGGGTTCGAAGGTGACGCGGCCGGCTTCCGGTCTTGGGCCTTCACCATTGCACACAACCGTCTCATCGACGATCGACGGCGGTTGCGACGCAGGCCGGTGGAGGTCAATTCCGAATCGGAACTGGATCTGCTGGCAAAGGCGAGCCCTGACGACGTTGAGGAACTGGCGATTTCGTCGCTGAACAACGCCAGGATCGAAACGTTTCTCGAGGTTTTGAGCGAGGACCAGCGTAATGTGGTCCTCTTGAAGATCCTCGGGGGACTCCCTGCGTCCGATACAGCCAAGACCCTGGGAAAAACCGAGGGTACAATCCGAGTCATCCAACACCGAGCGATCAAGACCCTCAGACAGGTTCTGGCCGACGGAGATGTAACGCTTTAGGCGGATTCGACGGTTACCTGGGTGGAATGGAAGAACCTGAAGACATTTCAACCGAGGACTGGCCAGCAGAACTCGACGGCATCGTCGAGCAGATAGCTGGACTGGCCGATTCCATCGAGCCTTCGGTTCGGGCGGCTCACATCCAAGCGGCGGCGGCCACCGCAACCCAGGTTGTTCCCATCAGCCAGGCCGGCTCAAAGCGAGGCCGGCTACACCAGGTCCTCTACTCCAACCTGGGGCGAGCCGCAGCAGCGCTTTTTGTCATCTTGTTCAGCATCGGAGGTCTCGCCGCTGCACAGGCCCTACCTGGCAGCGCCCAAAACGCAGTGGCTGGAGTGGCGAGGGCTATCGGAATCAATTTGCCGCGGACCGCCTCAACCGTGGCCTCGACCACAGTCGCTCAGACCCTTCCCGAACCAGCCGGGACGAGCGCAGCAACTACCGAAGTCACCGAGGCCTCTCCAGCGCCGCCCTCCGAAGGTTCGGTGGTGACTAGCACCAGCAGCCCGATCGCGGTGACCCCCACTTCAGCGCCTTGCATTGCATCGTCTGAGGATACGACGACCTCGACAGATGACCCGGATTCCCGGAACGATGATCTATGCGACAGCGAAGACGACCGGGATGACGAAACCAAATCCAACGATGATTCAGATGATGACGACTCAGACGATGATGAAGACTCGGACGACTCGGACGATGATGACGACTCAGACGATGACTCAGACGATGATGATGACGACTCGGACGATGATGACGACTCAGACGACCATGATGACGACTCAGACGATGATGACGACTCAGACGACCATGATGAGATCGGAAGAGCACACGTCTGAACTCCAGTCACACTGATATATCTCGTATGCCGTCTTCTGCTTGAAAAAAAAAAAAAAGAAAAAAAAAACACACAAAAAACAGAAAAAAAAAGAAAAATATAAGTTGTACTATCAAGTGA
>CALCCX010000210.1 GCA_937900165.1 uncultured Acidimicrobiia bacterium
GTCGTGCGATGTCATTGTGGTCTCGTTATGGTGGTCGCCTCTGTTGTTCTATTGTTTTTTTTTTCAAGCAGAAGACGGCATACGAGATATATCAGTGTGACTGGAGTTCAGACGTGTGCTCTTCCGATCTGTTGTCGCCGTCCTCGGCCGAGATCTGATCGGTGTACACGATCTCACGGGTGTTGGTGATGCTCAGGAACTCGTCGACTGCCGGATTCGCCGCGCTATCGTTGTCGAGCGGAGCGATCAGGTCTTCGACGTTCTCGTCCTCGACAATCTCGTCCTCGACAATCTCGTCCTCGACAATCTCGTCTTCGAAGACTCCGTCGACGATCGGCTCATCGACGAGACCCGGGTCGCCACAGGCGACGGCGAACAGGGCAAGAAGGCTAAGGCAAGCTGAGTTGAGTAGGTACTTATTCATGGGACGCTCTCCTAGTTGGGGTGGGTGGGCAGCTCGTGTCCGCCCTTCACAAACCCCTACGCCGCCAACCCCCCCTTGGATTAAGGGGACACGCACTATCCGAAAATCACCCCTGATTTTCCATGCTTAGAGGCCACACCGCGAGAACGGGCGCTAGTTGAGGCGGCTTCGCACCGCGGCGTCCAACGCCCGGTCCACAGCCTGGGCACTGAAGCCTACGATCACCTCGTCGCCGATCTTGATCGTAGGCACGCTTCCGCGGGGATTGAGCCGTAGGTACTCAGCGCGCGCTGTGGCGTCCTCGTCGACGTCGCGCTCGGTGAACGAGATGCCCGCCTCCCGAAAGTACTCGCGGGCGCGTTTGCAGACGCCGCACCAGGCGGTCGAGTACATCACGACGGGTACCCGGCGGCGTGCGGCGGAGATCTCGTATGCAGTGGGCTCGCTTGGCGTCGATGGTCGTCGTGCGCTTGGCGTCGTCGGGCCGCCGGACACACTGCTTCGTACGACGGGATTTTGCAGAGCCGCCGGGCCGAGATTCTCGAACGCCCGGATGCGCTCTTCACGCGACAGCTCCCTGTTCTGCAGGATACTCCCGAAGGTGATCACTCGAGTTTCCGAGGTTGCGGTCGACGTGGCTGGCCTTTCGGGAAGCTCTTCTTCTACTTCCTCGTTCGGAGGCTCCGCCGGAGGAGGCGGTGGAGCCTCCGTTGCGCCGACCGTGTCCTCGACGAACCGCGCGATCTCGTCACACCCCGATGATGCGGCACAGACGAACAGCGCTCCCGCCCAAAGACCCATCGACGCGTGATATCCTGCCATGAGCAGCGAGTATCGCGCCGCCGGAGCGGGAGTGTCTAGAACTTAGCGGCTGGCGTCAGCACCACGACCGGCAGCTCACGCTTCGTACGGGTCTGGTACCTCGACCACATGGGGTTGACCGATGTGCCGATCTCCCAAAGCCGCTCGCGTTCTGCCCCGGTGGCCAGCGTGGCTTCGATCTCGAACTGCTTCCGCCCCACGCGCACTGATCCCGCGGGATCCACCTGTAGGTTCTTCCACCATTGAGGGTCGCGTTTGGCAGCCCCGTCCGAACCGACGACTACATAGCTCTCGCCGTCTTCGAAGTAAACGAGCGGCGTCGAGCGAACTTGGCCAGATTTGCGGCCGGTGACCGACAGGAGCAGCGTCGGAAGACCCGCCCACGCGCCGATTCGCCCGCCACTTCGTTCGTAAACCGTAGCGTGCGCTTTGAACATTGCCTTGAGCGCGCGTGCACGCATGTGTTGGAAGCGAGAGGCCATAGAGCGGATATCTTACGCGTCGCCCGTCATGATGAAAAGCGGCAGGCCATCGAAGGCTTTGTACTTGGGTCGCAGGCGCTCGAGGTTGTAGTACTTGTCGACGTCCACAATTTTCTTGGATCCGATGATCACGTCGAGCGGGACGTTGCCGTAGCGCCCGTTGTGTACCGAAACGAGTCGGCCGGAGGTGCCCGCATCGATGAGATCCAACGCCAGGTTGCCAAACGCCATGGGGACGATCGAATCGAGGGCGTCGGGGTCGCCGCTGCGAACCAAATAGCCGAGTCGTTGGCTGACCGTGTTGATCCGGCGGCCCTGGTTGAACCTCGGAGACAATCGTTTGAGCGCCTCTGCCACTCGGTCTCCGACTCCACCAAGCTTGCGGTGACCAAATTGGTCCGCTTCCTCCGACTCGAAAGACATCGCGTCATCCCCCGTCATCTGAGCGCCCTCGGAGACGAGGACCACCGAGTAGTTGCTGGGGTTTCGGTCCCGGTCGTGGACGAGGAGCTCGGTGAGCTGCTCGATGTCGAAGCTATGCTCTGGAATGACGCAACGATCGGCCGCGCCCGCCATCGTCGGCAGAAGTGCGGTGTACCCTGCGTAGCGCCCGAACACCTCGATCACGAGGAAGCGTTCGTGCGAACCGGCCGAAGTGCGGAGCTTGTGGGTGAGCTCGATGGTTCGGGTCACGCAAGTGCTGAACCCGATGCAGTAATCCGTCCCCGGAACATCGTTGTCCATCGTTTTGGGAATCGCGACGACTGGTACGCCTCGCTGGTGTAACTGCGCTCCATAGCTGAGCGTGTCGTCGCCACCGATCGGAATCAGATAGTCGATGCCGAGGAAGTCGAGATTGGTGAGTATGTCATCGGTGACGTCGTTGACTTCGTTCTGATACTTGTCTCTGAGGTGCGGGGGCAGCAGCGTTTTGGGCAGGTGACTCGGGCGCGTTCTGGAGCTGTGCAAGAACGTGCCCCCGGTCCGCCCCGCCCTGTTGACGACCTCTTCGGTCAAGACACTCGCGTACTTGCTGTTGTCGGCGTCCTTGTCCGGGACGACATCCACCAGACCGGCCCAGCCCCGGCGGATTCCGATGACGCGGTGTCCCTCTCGCAGTGCGCGAATCGTGACGGCTCGAATGGCCGGATTGAGACCCGGCACATCGCCGCCCCCAGTTAGAATACCGATCGTAGACTTCACCCGACGATCCTAGCGCACCCGGGCGGCCGAGCTAGACGCTTGGGCTACGCTGCCGGCGGCGGTTCACTGACGCGGCTCACGGTGCCTCGGAGCGTGTCGTCCGCGATATGCTCGTGAATCCAGTACCGCAGCGCCTTGCGCTTGGCGGTGTACATCGCCGCGTCCGCTTTTTCGAGGAGGCGCCTGACCGACTCGTGGTCGACTTCGCCGCGGAGAGCGCTGGCGCCGGTCGGGATACTCTTTAGCGTGATCCGGTCTCCAAAGTGGCACTCCCGGTCCGGGAAGAAGGCGACGCCGATGCTGGCGCCGACGTGTGCGGCGACCTCACCGAGCGCGATGGGCACCTCGATCGCCTCCGCGACCTTCTCTGCCAGCGCGGCAACGTCGTTCTGACTCTCCACGCCTTCGATGATCAATGCGAACTCGTCGCCACCGATGCGTCCAACTAGGTCGGATGAACGCACGGTGTCTTGAAGGCGGAGGGCCACTTCTCTGAGCACCTGATCGCCGGCGGCGTGCCCGTATTGGTCGTTGATCGACTTGAAATCGTTGAGGTCGATGAAGAAGGGAACTCGCAAAGCTGTTGGATGCCCCTGTTATTATTGCCGTTGACTGCACCAAGACGACCAACACAATAGCCGCATTAGTACTGGGCTGCCAAATGATGGACCCTGACGTTCGGATCGGGGGAGTG
>CALCCX010000211.1 GCA_937900165.1 uncultured Acidimicrobiia bacterium
GTTGTAGGGGGGTGGGGGGTGGGGGGGGGGGGGGCGGGGGGGTGGGGGGGGGGTGTTTTTTTTTTTTTTTTTTCAAGCAGAAGACGGCATACGAGATATATCAGTGTGACTGGAGTTCAGACGTGTGCTCTTCCGATCTGCAGACTGGTCAGGGCTACCTCATGACCACGAAACCGGTAGGTCTCGAATCCCATGTCCGGTGGTGGGTTGATTGGGTTGAGTACCCCGTCGACATCGATCAGCAGGTAGGGCTTTTCCATATTCACGACGGTAGCTGTGAATTCGGGCAGAAACTCGGACCGCGCTCGTTCGGATCAGGAGTCGAAGCGGTCGAGCAGCCGAGCCAGGTCTAGATGGTATTTCTCGACCGCTGCCGCCTTGATCTCCGAATAGCCACGGATCATGTCTGGCAGAAGAGCCATCTCAGTGGCCAATCCGAGGCGGTCTCCGGTGAGGTGGGATGCTACATGTTCGATGGTCGCCCGGTACTCATCGATCAGTCGCCGCTCCATACGCCGCTCCTTCGTGTATCCGAAGGGATCTAGCCAGGTTCCTCTGAGGCGGCGCATGGCTGCCAGGCCGGCGAATGAAGGCCTGGCCCACGCCGACCTGACGCCGATCTTGGATTTCAATCCGACAAACTTGAGGCTTGGAGGCGCCAGCAGGTAGGTCACTCTGGAGCCTTCGCCGAACTGTTCCACTACGCGGGCCTTGAACTCGGAACTACGGTGCAATCTGGCCACCTCGTATTCGTCCTTGTAGGCCATGAGCTTGCCGAGGTTGTTGGCCACAGCGATACCGAGGGCGTCTGAACTCGGGTCGACGGTTCGTTCGGCTTCCGAAGTCGCCTCGACGAACTCCAGGTAACGATTCGAATAGCGGCGGCTTTGGTATCCGGTCAGGTGTCTGGCCCACCGGTCCACAGCTTCGACCAACTCGGGCGATCGATTGGCCAGCGAGGCCGGGATCTCTTGGGTAGCGATTGGGACCGGAGGAGCGGGAGCCAAGAGGTTGGCAGCGGCGGCCGGGTCGTGCGCGACCAGCCGGCCCACCGCGAAGGCGGATCGGTTCATCTCGGTTGCGGCGCCGTTGAGCTCAATGGCGTCGACAATCGCATCCTGGCGGAGCGGGATCAGACCACGCTGGTAAGCGGCACCGATCACAATGAGGTTGGTTGCTGTCTGATCGCCGTACAGCTGCCTGGCGAGGTGGTCGGCGTCAATCCAGAGATTGTCCTCCGCTTTCGTGGTCGGATTGATGGCGGCTCGAAAACGATCGAGATTCGGGAACTCGGTTCCGGCTCTGCGCACCATCGCTCCGGTTGGGATACGGCCGGTCGAGATGATTGCTGTGGTTCTATCACGGTCGACCTTGGCAAGGTTGTTCGCGTTGGTGCCTACTAAGAGATCGAAGACCAGGTATGTGTCGGCCGCTCCTGACCCCACTCTGTTCGATTCGCCCGACAGTTCGGTTGTGATCTTGAGGTTCGAGACCACCGGTCCGGCCTTTTGGGAGAGGCCGGTCTGATCGAGCGACGTAGCGTGTTTGCCTTCGATCAGCGCCGCGGTCGCCAGCAACTGGTTGGCGGTCACGACCCCGGTGCCGCCGATACCAACCATCAAGATATTGGCTTCTGTTACCCGCTGACCAGGTTCGGGGACCTCCGGATGGGGTAGCGGAGCCTTGCCGGCGGCCACCTCGGCCGGGACCACCTTCACGAAGGCCGGGCAGTTGCCGTCGATGCACGTGAAATCGAAGTTGCAAGACTCTTGGTGGATCCGGGTCTTGGTACCGAACGCCGTATCAACAGGATGAACGGAAAGACAGTTGGAGATTGCCCCACAATGGCCACATCCCTCGCAGACGGCTTCGTTGATGTAGATTCGATACCCAGGGCTCTCGACTTTGCCCCGCTTGCGAGAACGCCTCAGTTCGGCCGCACAGGCCTGGTCGTAGATGAGCACCGTGACGCCTTCGACCTCTCGGAGCAGGCGCTGTGCGTGGTCGAGGCGGTCGCGATGCCAGACTTTGGTTCCCGGCGCGAAACGGGCGTCAGGTGGATATTTGTCCGGGTCGTCTGTCACTACCACTGTGCGGGCCACACCCTCGGCCTCCAGCATTCGGGTCAGCTCAGGAACCGGCATCTCCCCTGCCGCGACCTGGCCGCCGGTCATGGCCACCACGCCGTTGTAGAGGATCTTGTAAGTGATGTTGGTTGCCGCCGAAACCGCCTGTCGAATCGCCAGCGAGCCGGAGTGAAACAGCGTTCCGTCGCCGAGATTCTGGAATCGATGCGGCTCATTCACGAATGGCGCTGCCCCGACCCATTGCGCACCCTCGCCGCCCATGTGGGTGATGCCATCTGTCGCCCGAGTTGGGATGAGAAGGGCCATTCCGTGGCAGCCGATGCCGCCCCCGGCAGTCGATCCTTGTGGAACGGTGGTCGAACGATTGTGAGGGCATCCTGAACAGAAGAAGGGCGTCCGGCCGGGCAGGGGAGTCTCGTCGTCTGCGATCGTGACCTCGATTCGCCTCCTTGGGCGAGCCAAACGGTCAGCGCCGATTTTCTGGAGCAGCCTGGCTCGCAGAACAGGTTCGACGAGCGCGGCTTCGAGCGCTCCGCTGAGCGGCAACAAAGGTCGGTCCTCGTCGTCGCGTTTGCCGAGGATGCGGGGCTGGTTCGCGCCGCCATAGAGGAGGTCTCGCAGCTGCGTCTCGAGGAAGGGCCGCTTGTCCTCGACAACGACGATTTCTTCGAGTCCGTCGGCGAATTCACGAACCGTCTTTCCGTCGAGCGGGCTGATCATGGCCGGTTTGAAAAGCCGTATGCCCAGGTCAGCGGGGGTATGGACGCCTAGAGAGGCGAGAGCTTCGGTTACATCGGCGTACGTTTTGCCTGCCGCGACGACGCCGAACCAAGCGTCCTTTGGCCCAACGATGTGATCAAGCCGATTGTGACGCACC
>CALCCX010000212.1 GCA_937900165.1 uncultured Acidimicrobiia bacterium
TGTTCTATTCTTTTTTTTTTAATGATACGGCGACCACCGAGATCTACACTCTTTCCCTACACGACGCTCTTCCGATCTCTTTTTCCAGCAGATCTGGGGCGGTCTCTTTCAGATAGGCGGACACCTTTTTGTTGGCTGCATCGTCATCGATCATGAGCCGACGGAAGTCGTTGGTGAAGTGTTCCCTGATCACTCGCAGGAGCAGACTTGGTTCCTCGTAGACGGTCCTTGGTGCTGGTCCGTCTCCAAGAGACGCCTGAATCGTCTCCCATCGCTCCACAAGCCGGTTGATATCGGAAACGATCTCCTCGCGACTCGCCTTGGCGGCAGCCGTCCTCACGATCACACCGAAGCCGTCCGGCTTGGCCTCCTCGATGATCGTTCGTAGCCGGGCGCGTTCATCGTCTGGGAGCCTTCGTGATATGCCCTGGATGTCGGAATCAGGTACAAGTACGAGGTGTCGCCCTGGCACCGTCACCTCGTTCGACAGTCTGGCACCCTTGCTGCCCATCGCATCCTTGACGACCTGCACCAAGATCTCATCACCAACCCTGAGCGCCTCCTCGATCCTGGGGCGCCTTCGTCCTTGTTTCGCCCGGTCATACGAGATGTCACCCGCATACAGCACGCCGTTTTTTTCGGCCCCAAAATCGACGAACGCCGCTTCCATGCCTGGCAACACGTTCTTGACTTTCGCTACATACATGTTGCCGGCCAATGATGTCTTGTCTTCCTTGGCGACGTAGTGCTCGACCAACACAGGGCCTTCCAGAACGACGATCTGCGTCTGGTGTGGCTTGACCCTGACCAGCATCTGTTTTCTGGCAGATTCGTCAGGGATGATGATTTCTTCGTCCCGGAGCTGCCCTGGCTTCCGGCTCGGGCGACGATCCGAGCCTTGCGAACGGTTATGGTTACGTTGTTGGGAACGGCGCTCGTTCTTGGACGCACCCTTCCTGTTGCGATTGCCCCTGCCGTTGCTCTGCGAACGATCAGGAGTCGGCGACTCGACTACACGCCTGACACGAACTTTCTCGCTGCCAACCCTGCGCTCCTTGCGCGTCTCGGTGGCGGAATCGCCTACACCCCTTCGAATGACTTCTGGGGTTCTGCGGCGGAACAATGCCATGAAATGTCTCTCCTTTGGCGGCCTCGAGGGCCGGCCTAATACTGCAAATCGTCGGCGAACCGGAACTACCGGGGCCGAGCCTCCTCCCACAATTTGAGGATCGGCGGCTGATGCAAATCCTGTGCGAGGCATGTGTGAAACTCGATCGTGTTGAAAGCGGCGCTCCCCTCCGGCGTCGAGCATCGCTCGGACGTCGGCGGAAAGCCTGGACTTTCTCAACAACCAGGTCAGTGAGCCTGAGGAGCACGGCCAGGCTCGCGGCCTGTCCAATCACAACGATCAATTTTGCCGTGCGACCGGGTCCACCGTCGCCAACCACGCCCGGATAGGCATGTTCGACGTAGGTGGTGGGGCCGACGCCGGTAGGCAAACTCCGAAGCGGAGTCATACCAGTGCCTCCGAGGCTCGAACAAATCGGTCAACGCGTGACCTGCCACTCAGCGTAGCACTGTGACCCGATTTTCTGAGAACCCCCTGCTCAGGGAGGCTTACCATGCTCTGAAGATCAAGGAGAAGGGCCTCCAGAAACAATTCAGGCTCTCCTCTTCCGATCTGCCGGTTTTAGGGTAGGAGGGTGGCCAGGCAATCCCCTCGCCACCCTCATCTGCCATTCCATACGTCCGGCCGGCGTTTGAAGGGGCTCTATGCGATCGACTATTTTCGACCACCCTCCTTACGAGCATGGCGAGAAACCAACTTTCGTGCGACGCATCGACAACCCGCTGTTAGGTGTGGACTAGGTCGGCGGCAGCTCCTGGGAACCATTGCCTGCCTGTCGGCTCGGCTGTCTCTCAAAATGCTCTATGTTGTTTGTATCGGCGCCCTACTGCTCGAAGCTGAGCTGTTGTGCTTCGTCTGGGTCGTAGCAGATCCGACACCTCGCCTCGTAGGCATCGGTGGCACCGAGAACGACGAGTTCGGTCGACTCGACGATGCGTTGGGTGAAGTTGGCAGGACCGCCGCACCGGTGGCAAACGGCCAACATCTTCGTGACGTATTCCGCCCTGGTGGCCATCGTCGGAAGCGGCTCGAACGGCCGCCCGAGATAGTCGAGATCCAAACCAGCGACGATGACCTGCTTGCCGGCCAAGGCAAGTTGTTCGACCACCTCGATGATGCCGGAGTCGAAGAACTGCACCTCATCGATGCCTATCACCTCTGTCTTGTCTTCAACCTCGTGTAGTAGCTGATCAGAGTCCGCAACCGCCATGGCCTCGACCTTGAGCGAGCTGTGGGACACCAGCTCAGTTGTCGAGTACCGATCATCGACACCTGGCTTGAAGATCTGGACGGGGATCCTGGCGATTCTCACCCTGACCATTCGCCGAATCAGCTCCTCGCTTTTGCCAGAGAACATCGGCCCGCAAATCACTTCCAACCAGCCACGGTCGCCACGTCGATACATGGACATGCACCCTAGCCACGACGATCGGGCCGCGATCCCGCGAGCTGGGGTCAGTTGAGGGGTACGTACTCGCGACCGGGCACCGGCGACCTCGAGCGCCAAATGTTGTTGACGATCCCAAGGGCTCCGCCCATGGCGATCATGGCGGATCCTCCTGCGCTGATGAAGGGCAATGGAAGACCGGTCACCGGAGCGACGCCAACCGTCATGCCGATGTTGATGAAAACGTGAAAGATCAGCATCGTGGCGATCCCGACAGCTACGAGACTGCCGAATCGATCCAGTGCGCCGTTGGCGATCACCAGAATCCTCCATATCAATATTCCATACGCACCTACGACCAAAGCACCTCCGATGAAGCCGAGCTGCTCTCCGATCGCGGTGAAGATGAAGTCAGATGTCTGGAATGGTACGAAGTTGAGCAACGTCTGGGGACCCTCGAACAAACCCTGCCCGAACAGCCCCCCGTTTCCTATCGCAATTCGAGAACGATCCAGGTTGTAGTTGAGACTCTCCAGAGCCGACTGCTGATCCAAGAATCCGAGGATGCGATTCACCTGGTAGTCCTCGAGCAGCTCGAGCTGCCAGAACGCAACGACCGCGGCCACGCCGGCTCCGATGAGAACGAGGAGTTGGCGAAAGGTCGTGCCGGCTGCGAAGAGCATGGCGAGGGTGATGAACCCAAAGACCATCATCGTCCCGAGGTCCGGCTGGCGAAAGATCAGAAACGATGGGAGAGAAACGACCAACACCGTCGCGATCAACCTTGCCCATCGCATGCCGGTCTCCGATGCAGGCGCAAGGATGGTCGCAACCACCATGATCACACCGAGCTTCGCGAACTCCGACGGTTGGAGTTGGAACGTCCCGATCGGAATCCAGCGCTGGGCGCTGCGCTGCTCTGGCATGAACAAAACGGCAAACAAGACCAGGACGACCGCTACAAAAAGGAAGGCGGCCGCGTTTCGGTATTGCCGATAGTCGACTATCGAGGCAACCACGAAGGCGACGATCGCGACACCGGCAAAAATCATCTGGCGGCGCATCGGCCCTGTCGGATCCAGGCCTTCGGCTTCCAATCGAACGAACGTGGCCGAGTAGACCATCAGCACACCAAGGGCCATCAATGCGACCATGATCACGAACATCAAAACGTCTGGGGTCGGCTTTCGACGGTCAGAAAGCAAACCACCGTGACTTCGAGGTCCAGCAAATACCGCCATCAGTCGGTCTCTTCGCCGGCGACCAGGGGCGCAGGACTTCCACCAAGGAGGTGGGTCAGAATCCGGGCAGCGGCTGGGGCCGCGACCGCACCGCCGGAACCACCCTCGTCGACCATCACCACGACAACGAACTCAGGGTTGCTGATCGGGGCGACACCGGCAAACCAGGCGGTTGCCGCGTGCCGAAGTCCCTCTGCGTCTGTGAAACCTTGGGCTGTGCCAGTCTTGCCTCCCATCTGAAGCTCGAGACCGTCGAGCCCGGTGAACGCGGCCGCAGCCGTTCCGCTGGTCCTGACCACTGAGCCCATGTCGGCCAACAAACTCGTCACAACGGCCGGATCAATTTCGGGAGTACGCAATGGGCGTGGCCCAAAATCTCTGACAATTTCTCCATTCGCGTCGACGATCTTGTCGACCACCTGAGGTTGATAGACAGTGCCCCCGTTGACCATCGCCGCGTACGCGGTAGCCATCTGAATCGGCGTGACGAGGATCGAGCCTTGACCTACCGCCAAGTTCATGAGGTCGCCACCAAGCCAACCCTCTTCCCGAACACGCCAAGGCTGGGTCACCTGCCACTCGTCAAAGAGTTCACGGTCGGGCAAGATGCCAGCAGTCTCGAACGGGAGGTCAACCTGGGTCCTGCGCCCGAACCCGAGCACGGCAGCCCAATCCTGAAGAATATCCTCGTTGTCTGTGCCCTTGTAGTCGCGCCAGATCGATAGGGCGAGCTCCCAGAAGTAGATATTGCACGAACGCCGAAACGCGTCGTGGATGTTCTGGAGACCATCGGACGCTCTCGTCCAGTTCTGGTAGACGAGCTGGGAGTCGTCTACGAAGTCGGCCTTGAGCTGAGCGGAACATTCGATCGTCTGCTCGACACTCGTTGTGTCCCTTGGAGATATGTTTTCCATCATCGCCGTTATGTAGGTGACGGCTTTGAAGGCGGAGGCTGGTGGCTTGAGACCCTGGATTGCCAGGTTGTTGAAGGCAAAGGCTTCGGACAACGTTGCATATTCGTCCTCGCCGATGCCGCCAACGAAGGCTTGGGGCTCAAACGACGGATACGAGGCCATCGCAATGATCTCTCCGGTGTCGACTCTCATCACCAATGCCGTCGCCCGTTCGGTCGGCAACGTTCTCGCGTCTGCCGGTTCGTTTTCGTCTTTGCGATCCTGGGCCAGGACTACGACGTCGACCAGAATTTTTTCAACCACTTGCTGGGTAACAGAATCGATCGTCAGCCAGAGGGTGTCTCCTTGCAGCGGATCGGAGGCGTCTACCTGATCGAGGATGTCGCCCTGGGCATTGATCGTGTACCTGACCAAACCGGGGGTTCCCTGCAGAAACGCATCGTATTCGCGCTCGACTCCCAGCTTGCCCACAACAACATTGGGATCGAGATCGGGGTTCCGCTCGAGATCGGCGCTAGATGGAAACCCGATGTGACCGAGCACGTGGGCCATCAACGAACCTTCGAGATAGAGGCGCTCTGGTAATGCCTCTATGGTTACCCCAGGCAGATCCAGGCGCTGCTCCAGGACTGTGTAAGCCATGTCTGCGGTGATCTCCAGGTCCGAGACGAAGGCGATCTCGCCGCTGCCGGCCCTCTCCAATTCCGAGCGAATGACGATCGGACCGACCTCGAGAATTGCAGAGAGACGCGACACCACCTGATCTTCGGCTTCGTCGGTGAGAACTGCCCGGTCCACAACCACCACCAACTCTGAGCGGCTGGTCGCCAAAGGGATCCCATTGGCGTCGACGATGTCACCCCTCGGGGCGATCTGGGATTCCGTAGCGATGGTGCTGCTTTCTGCCGCCGCCGCGTAAAGGGCGCCTTCGGCTAGCTGAACAAACCACAGGCGTACGAACAACACCGATAGGAGGCCGGTAAAGACAAACCCGAGAGTAGCCAGACGCCACCCAAACCTCATAGGAGCGAAGCCTTGCGATGCCGATCGTCTCCGATGAACGAAGTCACCAGTGGCAATACCGCCAAGCCGAGAATCACGTTGTAGACAGGGACCAACAAGAGGGACCTCTGGACTTCAGGATCGTTGAGCATTCCCTGTCCGAACAGGGTACCCACCACCGCAACCAACAGGACACCGAGCAGCGAGAGCAAACCGACCGCGATCCCTGTCGCGACCGGGCTGAAGTCGTAACGATCCCTGGTCCGAACCCCAACCAGTGCCACGAGCGTGAACGAGAGGGCCTGCAAACCGAGCGGCGCCGAGCCAAACAGGTCGATCAGCACCCCGCCTGTAAACCCGAGGAGGACCGCCGGCTCTGGGTCCAACCAGCGAATACAGGCTATGACCGCAACAAGCACTATGTCGGCCGCCACGTCCAATGGACGGACTCTGGCGAACAAGGTCGTTTGCAGCAGGACTGCAAGTACCACCAATAGCAGCGAAAGCCCTATCTCACGGGTTTGCATCAGGGTCCTGCGCTCCTTCGCCAGGATCCTCGCCGGGGTCCGTAGTGCCGGTTGTGTCCCCTTCGGTGGCATCCTCGTCGACGGGATCCTCCTCGACGGGGACCGCGGTGTCTGGCGGCCACGGAATGATCGACACGAATGCCAGCCGCTCGATATCGGCGAGTGGTGCCACTCCGACCTCGAACTGTCCCGCGATGGGAGCAGCGGATTCGAGTGCGGTACCAACCAGCAACCCTCTCGGGTATTGCGTGGACGACTCGTACGGACCATAAGTTCGGAGTAGATCGCCCTGGACGACCAGAGTGGCGGTTTCGGAGAACACCCGCAGAGTCAACGAACCAGTGCCCCCTGCTTGGACAAGACCACGGGTCTGGTCCTCCAGCAAAACGACAATGCCTGGCGCGTTGGGTGAAGTGATCGGGACGATCGACGAATTTGCCTCAGAGACTTCGGCGACCACGCCAACCAGCGCACCCTCGGCGTCGACCACGGGCTGTCCCACCTGGACTCCGTCTTTTGTTCCCTTGTTCACGGTGAACGCGAAATCGAGCGTTCCTCCCCTCCCTGTCACCTCGGCAGCAATCCCAACGTCTTCGAGGCCGTTTGGCAGGTCAAGGCCAAGGAGCTCGCGGAGCGCCTCGTTCTCGTTGGTGATGGTGTCCACCTGGGCGACGTTCTGTTCGAGTTCCGTAATGCGGTCGCGCAACCTGGCATTCTCCTCTCGGAGTCCCGCCAGGTTGGCCAAACCATCCGCTATATCGACGATGGGGTCAACGACCCTGTTGAGCAGGCCTTGAACTGGAGAAGCCAGCGTCTGTGCGCCACTGCGGAGGGTGCCGGCCACGCCTTCACTGGACGATCGTATGTCGAAGGTCATGAGCAGAAACGACAAGACGACCAGGCCGGTCGCCACGACCGCCGAACGGTCGGTTCTGCCATATGGTCTCACGAGCGCGTCCTTCCGGGATCACCGGATACGCCGGCTCCCGGCTTAGCCTGGATCCAGTGACTCAGGGAGGCGAGTCGGCCGGCGGCTCCGGTGTCAGCGAGATTCAGGGTTGTGTCGGCTTTCACCATCTGTGAGGAGGGCCAGGCCTGAGAAGTCTCCTCCATGACTGGCGAGGCGGGCGAGGAGCCAATCCGTGCGGTGGATCTAGGCTTGGTGACTCCCACTTCTATCAGGGACGACTCGACGACACCAGCACGCTGTGAAGCAGTTCGAATTCCTCGAGACACTTGCCAGAACCGATAACCACAGACTGCAACGGACGATCGGTGGTCACAATCGGCATACCGGTCTCGTATGCGAGTCTGTGGTCCAGCCCTCGCAGCAGCGCGCCACCGCCGGTAATGACGATTCCGTGCTCCATGATGTCGGCTGCCAACTCAGGTGGGGTTTTGTCCAGCGTGTATTTCACGGCGTCCACGACCGACTGGACCGGTTCCTCGACAGCTTCTCGAATCTCAGGGCTCGAAAGCACGACCGTCTTGGGCAGGCCCGATATCAGGTCGCGACCGCGGACTTCGGCGCTGGGTTCCTCCGGATATGGGAAGCCTGATCCAATTGCCATCTTGATCTGTTCGGCCGTTCGTTCACCGAGCAGCAAGTTGTACTCCTTCTTGACCCAGTCAATGATCGCCTCGTCCAGTTCGTCTCCACCCACCCGAACACTCCTGGACACGACGATGCCGCCCAAAGAAATGACCGCGACCTCCGTCGTTCCGCCCCCGATGTCCACAATCATCGATCCGGCCGGTTCGTGCACCGGCATACCGGACCCAATGGCGGCGGCCATGGGCTCTTCAATGGTATAAGCCCGTCTGGCACCCGCGTGATAGGCAGCTTCTTCCACCGCCCGGCGCTCGACGCCGGTGATCCCCGACGGTACGCAGATGACGATACGAGGCTTGGCCCACCTTCGTCTGTGGACTTTTTGAATGAAGTACCGCAGCATCTTTTCGGTGATGTCGAAATCGGCGATGACACCGTCACGAAGGGGCCTGATCGCTCTGATGTTCGAAGGGGTCCGGCCAATCATCCGTTTGGCCTCCATCCCGACCGCCAGAGCCTGGTTGGTCTCCGTATTGATGGCGACAACCGAGGGCTCATTGAGAATGATGCCGCGGTTGCGGACGAATACAAGTGTGTTGGCGGTCCCTAGATCTACGGCCATGTCCTGGCCAGCAAAGGAAAAGGGGCTGTCAGCCATTCCTACCCCGAGGGTTGATTACGCGTTGATTACGCAGGGTCGAGTCTAGTTGGATCCGCGCCGATAGCCAGACGAGTTCCGAAATCGCCGCGGTCGTTCATGAAAACCAGATTTCCAGCTCACGAGCGGCACTGTCCACAGAATCGCTCCCATGGACCAGATTTTCCTGAACTTCGGTCGCATGATCGCCTCGGATCGACCCTGGGGCTGCCTCGGCGGGATCCGTGACCCCGATCGTCGCCCTCGCCGCCGAGACCGCCGATTCACCGGACCATTCCATCGCCATTACGGGGCCAGAGGTGATGAAGTCCAAGAGGGAACCGTAGAACGGTTTCCCATCGTGCTCCGCGTAGTGGCGGGCGGCGAGTTCCTCACTCGGTGTCAACAGCCTGGCCTGTTCCAGACGAAACCCCTTGCGTTCAAATCGAGAAATGACTTCGCCGATCAGTCCGCGTCTCACGCCATCCGGCTTCACCATGATGAATGTCGTCTCTGATGCCATCTGGCCAATCCCTTGTTCGATGTCGGCGCTGGATCCTACCGGTGCCTGCTCGATGGGAAAAAGTCTCGGACGATCCGTTCCGCGTCCCTGAGCCGGCGGACACCGGAGTCAGGTGAGCGACATCAATCGGGGACGCGCCTCACCTATCACGTA
Source organism: uncultured Acidimicrobiia bacterium (assembly GCA_937900165.1). Lineage (GTDB taxonomy): Bacteria > Actinomycetota > Acidimicrobiia > Spongiisociales > Spongiisociaceae > SZUA-232. Next base: position 9,066 of record CALCCX010000212.1, read on the forward strand.
GAGAGATCCCGTCACGAGAAGGGCGCCGTCGCGCTCAGTGATCGCCAGTGCCTCTGCTACGGCTTGGCCGACTACGGGTACCACGATCACCTCGTCCGCTTCGGTGAGGACCCTGCGGACAGAATCAGCGAGCAGCTGCGGGTCGGTGGCGCGCGGAGAGTCCGCTGCGGTCACGATTGCCGTTCCTATGAGGCCATCCAGATGAGCCAACATGGCGGTCACGTCCTTGTCGTCCAGTATCCCGATTACCAGATTCCAGCGGTAGTCGGCGAACTCCTCCACGATGGTCTCGGCCAGCGCGCGCATAGCCTGCTCGTTGTGCGCCCCGTCAACCAGCACCAGCGGATCGCGACCGATGACCTCGATCCGCCCAGGGGAACGAACATCAGCCACACCTTCGCGAACCGCTTCCTCTGACAGGGGCCGCCCAAAGATCTCCTCCGCCGCGACCACTCCAACAGCCAAATTGGTCACCTGGTGTCGGCCGTATAGAGGCAGAGCGATGCCTGAGTACCTTTCGTGGACTCCCTGGACGTCGGTGAGATGTCCACCCACCCCGGCGAGATCCTCGACCACCGAAAAGTCACGATCGATGGCGCGCCACTGTGCTGAGACTTCCTTCGCTCGTTCGCCCGCCATCTTGGCCACCACGTCAGGGACGTCCCCAGTCACCAAAGTTGCCCCTGGCTTGACAATCGCCAGCTTCTCCTCGGCGATCGATTCGATCGTGGTGCCGAGATACTCGGTGTGATCGATCGCAACCGAAGTAAGCACTGCGACCTCCGCGTCCGCAGCGTTGGTAGCGTCGAGACGGCCACCAAGCCCGACCTCCACGACCCCTATATCGACGGCGTTGGTTGCGAAAAAGGCGAAGGCACCGGCGGCCGACAACTCAAAGTAGGTGGCCCGCTCACCGGTGCGTTGTTCGAGCAGGTCGACGAAGGGTGCGACGTCCGCAATTGCACCCGCAAACGCGTCCCGGCTCGCCACCTCACCAGCAATGGCAAAACGCTCCTCGATGTGTTCGAGGTGGGGAGAAGTGAACGTTCCGACCTTGAGGCCGTGGGCAGTCAGGATCGAGGTGACGATTCTGGCGACGGTCGTCTTGCCGTTCGTCCCGGTGACATGGACGATCGCCATCGAATCCTGCGGCCGACCCATTAGATCCAAGAGTTCTCGAATTCGGCTCAAGCCTGGCCGCACGCCGAGTCCTACATGGGCGTCCAGATACTCGACCGCATCCTCGTAGGTTTCGATCATTCGCCGAGGTCTGTGAGTTGGGCGTTCAAGCGATCGAGGATCGATCTCGCTTCCGCGGCCTTTGCCTCTTCTTTCGCCACAACATCGGGGGGAGCCTTGCTACGGAAAGTGGAGTTGCCGAGCTTGGCCTCCGCCTTGCTCAAATCCACTTTGGTGGCGTCTATGCGTTTGGTCACCCGCTCGCGTTCCGCCGCGAGGTCGACCAGACCTTCTAATGCTACGAAGACCTGGACTGGTCCTGCCACCACCCGCGAGTATCCAAGAGCCGAGTCCCGGGTCCCCTCCTGGATGACCGCCGAGGCCAAGGATTCGAGCTGCTTGTGCCACCAGGGTTCAACTACTCCATTTGGGTCGTCAAGGATTGGCGCCAGGGGTTGACGAGGCGAGATGGCGTGGTCAGACCGGAAGCGGCGGATACCGGAAACGAGTTCTTGGAGCGTGTCGATGTTGGGGGGAGCCTCGATCGTGGCTGGTTGGGGCCAGTCGGCGGTGATCAGCAAACCGTCGCCGACCAGGTGGGACCAAAGCTCTTCCGTAACGAAGGGAATGGCCGGATGGAAGTACTTGAGGATGTCCCTCAGCACTACTCCAAGGGTCGCCCGTGTATTGACGGCCACCGCTCCATCACCTTGTAGAGAAGGTTTGGCCATTTCCAGATACCAGTCGAACACTTCTGACCAGGCGAATGAGTAGAGCACCGAAAATGCATCCGAGAACCGATACTCTTCCATCAGCCCATCCACCTCGATCCCCACTTGGGCCAGCCGCGACAGGATCCATCGATCCTCTGGACTCGGATCGTCTGGATATCCCCCCGTGGGAGGCGTATCGCCGACATTCAGGTACTGGCGGGCGAAGCGCACCGCGTTCCAAAGCTTGTTTCCGAACCGGCGCGCCGCATCTACCCACTCTTCGTTGAACGGAACATCGTGGCCGGGCGCGGCCGCCTGGAGCAGACTGAGCCGCACGGCGTCTGTGCCAAAGGCCTCGGCCAGTGCGAGCGGATCGACGGCGTTTCCTCGGGATTTGGACATCTTCGAGCCGTCGGGGGCCCGCACCAGACCGTGGATCACCACGTCTGCGAACGGCACCTCGCCCGTGAACCGCAGGCCCATCATCATCATCCTGGCCACCCAGAAAAAGATGATGTCGAAACCGGTCACAAGGACGTCTGTCGGATAGAAACGGTCCAGGTCTTCGGTCTCCTCGGGCCAACCGAGCGTTGAAAACGGCCACAGGCCACTGGAGAACCAGGTGTCCAGCACGTCCTCGTCCACCCGGAAGGCCGAGCCGCCACACTTCTCGCACTCGGTGGGTGGCTGGGCGGCCACCACAACCTGGTCGTCGGCCTCGCAGTAATACGCGGGAATCCTATGCCCCCACCACAATTGGCGGCTCACGCACCAGTCGCGCAGGTTTTCCATCCAATGGAAGTAGTTCTTCTCCCATCGCTGCGGAATGAAACGGGTCCTGCCTTCCTCGACCGCAGCAATGGCCGGGCCGACCAGCTCGGCGACTTTCACGAACCATTGGGTGGACAGCAACGGCTCCACTACTTGGCCACTCCTGGAACAGTGCCCGACGCTGTGCCGGTGAGGCTCCACCTTCACCAAGTAGCCACCGGCCTCCAGTGCATCCCTGACAGCGGAGCGAGCAACGAAACGATCCAGCCCGGCAAAGTCGCCCGCCGCGTCGGTCATCGCTGCGTCCTCTCCGATGACTGCAATGGCCTCGAGGCCTGCTCGCTGACCTATTTCGTAGTCCAGCGGATCGTGGGCAGGTGTCACCTTGACGGCCCCAGTTCCGAAATCCATCTGGACCGCAGAGTCCGCCACAATTGGGATCTCTCGCTCCATCAGCGGCAGTAGCAGCTTCGAACCGATCAGATGCTGGTACCGCTCGTCGTCGGGATGTACCGCCACAGCGGTGTCACCGAGCATGGTCTCTGTCCTGGTGGTCGCCACCGTGATCGAGTCACCGCCATCGACAAGCGGGTACGCGATGTATACGAGCTCACCGTCGACGTCCTTGTAGTCGACCTCGATCTCGGACAGGGCGGTCTGCAGGCCTGGCGACCAATTGATCATGCGATGCCCGCGGTAGATCAAACCGTCTTCATACAGTTGGATGAACACGGCCTGAACCGCCTCCGACAGGCCGTCGTCGAGCGTGAAACGCTCCCTCGACCAGTCACAGGAGAACCCCAAGGTGCGCATCTGGGCGTTGATGCGTCCACCGGACTTTGCCTTCCATTGCCAGACCTGTTCGACGAACCGGTCCCTTCCCATCTCGTGACGGTCAAGGCCTTCGGCCACCAAGTCCTGCTCGACCACCATCTGTGTGGCGATGCCGGCGTGATCCATGCCAGGCACCCACAGCGCCGCGTACCCCTGCATGCGGCGACGGCGGATGATCACATCTTGGATCGACAGATCGAGGGCATGGCCCAGATGAAGAACCCCTGTCACGTTTGGTGGTGGGATGACAATCGTAAATGGGTCCCCACCGGGATTTACTTCAGGCCGGAAAGACCCGGACGACTCCCAGACGTCATACCAGCGGTGTTCGACCGCCTTCGGATCGTAGGTGGATTCCATAACGACCTTTGTTAGTCAGTGGAGCCGATGCCGGTATCCGGCGGCGGCAGATTACCAAGCGGGCGAGTACAGGGGCGAGCCCGCTGCCTTCTTCTAGCCCGCCCTCGCTGCAACGAACGCCTTTACGGCTCCGACGATGGTCAAGAGACCTGCGATGGCAAAGCCCGCGACCAGCAATGGAGCATCCTCGTTGGCCACTCCGTCGATGATGTCGCCGGGCGATGGAAGTGCCACTCGCTCGGCGCCGGCTTGATCAGGATCTTGGCCGCTACCCGAACCATCGACTGAGTTGTCGGCCGCCGGTGTCTGGGTACTGGTAGTAGTGGTTGTGGTCGGCTCGGCTTCAACCACAAGCCCGTCGTCCACCTCGCCTGGAGTCGTGGTGGTGGTCTCGACGTCCGGCGGATCTGGCGCGACGGACGTCGAGGTGACCTCTGGCTCACCGGCCGGCGTGGTGGTGGGTGCCACCGATGTAGATGTGGTGGCAGTGGTCGGTGGGGTTCTACGGGCCACAGTGGTCGTCGTGCTGGTGGGAGCCGGCGGGAGACTCGTCGTGGTCGTGGTGGTAGCAGGCGGAGGTTCGGGTTGGGTGGTCGGCGGGGGTTGGACAACCGTGGTTGTGGTCGTGGTGCCGGCTGTGGTGGTTGTTGTGGTGTTGGCGCTCGTCGTGGTAGTGGTGATCAGGCTGGTGGTAGTGGTCGTCGCGGCGGTTGTCGTGGTGACGCCGGTCGTTGTCGTCGAAGGCTCGATGGTCGTGGTAGTGCTAGACGGGCGGCTGTGATGGGGATGGCCAGGAGGATCACTTGGCGAGGTTGTATGGGTAATCACCGTCTCGGCCACCGCTACGTCACCGCAAGCCGGCTGATCCGAACACGCAGCAGCCGAGGCTGCCCCAACCCCTAACGCCAACGAGGCCGCTCCAACCAGAACCAAGGCCGTCGCGGCCCCTATCGCCCTGCGGATGTCGAGAGACATTCCGCACTTCCCTTCTCGCCAGTTCAGATCCAGCACTATATCCCCTGGCCCGGTCGGGCAGAGTACAACGCCGAAATCACAAGCATGGAATTTTCGAGCAGCTACTACCAAGATGTGCCCAAATATGGGTCTGGCGACCTAGGTGAGTCACTCCCGGAACAGGTGTTTTGGTCAGGCTGATCGTTCTTGTGGCTCGTCGAGCTCGTGGAGCGGGATGAGGGTGGGGTTCACGTTCGAAGACACTGCGTCCTCGTCGATCACCACACGTCCGATGTCGGAGCGCGATGGCAGCTCGTACATGGTGTCCAGCAGCACTTCTTCCATGATGGCCCGCAAACCCCTTGCCCCTGTCCCCCGCAACATCGCCTGGCTTGCGATCGCGGTGAGTGCCTCCTCGGTGAAGGCCAACTCGACACCATCGAGCTCGAAGATGCGCGAATACTGTTTGACCAGAGCATTCTTGGGCTGTTCGAGAATCTCGATCAAGGCATCGAGCTCGAGATCATTGACGGTGGCCACTACCGGAAGTCGTCCGATGAACTCCGGAATCAACCCATATTTCATCAAGTCTTCCGGTAGGACCTTGGCCAGCATTTCGCCGGGACGACTCTCTTCTCTCTGCCGAACGTCGGCCCCGAACCCGACCGCCCTGTTCCCGACGCGTTTGCCGATCACGTCCTCTAGGCCGGCGAACGCTCCCCCGCAGATGAACAGCACGTTACTGGTATCGATCTGAATGAATTCTTGATGGGGGTGTTTGCGGCCGCCTTGCGGCGGGACCGACGCAACGGTTCCTTCGAGGATCTTGAGCAGGGCTTGTTGCACGCCCTCACCGGAAACATCCCTGGTGATGGAGGGATTCTCGGCTTTACGGGCGATCTTGTCGATCTCATCGATGTAGACAATGCCTTGCTCTGCCCGTTTGACGTCGTAGTCGGCAGCCTGAATCAGTTTCAACAGAATGTTCTCGACGTCCTCGCCAACGTACCCTGCTTCGGTCAAAGCGGTTGCATCCGCGATGGCAAACGGAACGTTCAACTGCCTCGCCAGCGTCTGGGCCAGCAATGTCTTGCCGCAGCCGGTCGGACCGACCATCAAGATATTCGATTTGGCCAACTCGATCTCGTCTCGGCGGGCTTGCCCCGCCCTCACCCGCTTGTAATGGTTGTAGACAGCGACAGACAGAACCCTTTTCGCCCGGTTCTGGCCGATGACGTAGTCGTCGAGAAAGGCCAGGATATCTGCCGGTTTCGGGAGTTCGGAAAATTCGAGCTCTTCGGTGGTGGAGAACTCCTCCTCGATGATCTCGTTGCAGAGATCAATGCACTCGTCGCATATATAGACCCCAGGGCCCGCTATGAGTTTCTTGACCTGTTTCTGCGATTTGCCGCAGAAACTGCATTTCAGAAGGTCGCCGCCCTCACCGAACTTTGGCACCTCAGGACCCTTCGCCCGTCACCGCCGCTAGCTCTCGGCGGCTCAGAATTTCGTCTATGGCGCCATAGTCTTTTGCTTCTTCCGCCAGCATCCAAAAATCTCGGTCGGTATCGGAAGCGACCTTCTCGACGGTCTGACCGGTGTGTTCGGCCAGAATCTGGTTCAGTTGCTCACGCATCTGGAGGATGAGCTTCGCCTGAATCTCGATATCGGTTGCCTGGCCTTGGGCCCCACCGTGCGGCTGATGGAGCATCACCCTGGCGTGAGGAAGAGCGAACCGCTTGCCCTTGGCTCCCCCGGCCAAGATGACGGCAGCCGCAGACGCAGCCATACCCATGCACACCGTGTTCACCTCGGGCTTGATGTACTGCATCGTGTCGTAGACAGCGAACAAGCTGGTGATCGAACCGCCGGGAGAGTTGATGTAGAGGAATATGTCCTTGTCTGCATCTTCGGACTCGAGATGCAGCATCTGGGCCATGATCAGGTTGGCGACCGGATCGTCAATCGGCGTGCCCAGGAAAATGATTCTGTCCTTGAGCAATCGCGAGTAGATGTCAAACGCCCGCTCACCACGGCTCGTCGTCTCAACGACAGTCGGGACCAGGTAGTTCTCAGCTCGCATCAGTTCCCCCTTCGGGTTCGTTGTCCCCGCCATCTTGGGCATCGGGGTCGGTGTCGTCAGAAACGTCATGTGGCTCCTTCAAGGCTGGGTCAACCCGTCGAGTTTCAAACCCGTCATCGGTGTCACCCTCACCAGGTTTGCCCTGTTCTTTTCCGTCACCTTCCGCGGCGGAGTCAAATTTGAGGTCGAACGACTTCCCGTCCTTGTCGATGGGAACGGCGTTCTGCAATATTGCAGCAAGTGCCTTCCGTCTAAGGATATCACCGACTATTCGCTTCTCCTGCACACTCTCGGCGAGACGCTCCCGAAGTCCATCTGCAGTCTCTTCAGTCTGGGTGGCGAGGGCTTCATACATGGCGTCGACTTCTTCTTCGTCGAGGCTGAGGGACTCGGCTTCGGCAACGGCATCGAGCAGGACGTCGGTCTGGACGCTGCGGGTCGCCTGTGCCTTCAGATCTTCGAGAAAGGCCTCCTGGGTTTGGCCACTCAGCTCCAGGTAGTCGGAGAACTCGATTCCCGATTCTGAGAGCTGATGGCTGAAACGATGAAACGTCCCCTCCATTTCGTTGTTGACGACTGCCTCTGGAATCTCGAGGTCCATTTCGTCCAGAAGGTCGCCAACCACCTTGGATTGAAAAGCCTCCCTGACGGAATTGAGCCGCATCCCATCCAACCGCTCGGCCAATTCGCCCCAGATCTCTTCCACCGTTTCGAATTCGGTGAAATCAGACACCCACTCGTCGTTCAGCTCAGGAAGCTTTTTCTCCTTGACCTCCTTGATCAGAACCTGCATGGACACCTCCGTACCGCCGAGATCACCGAACCCGGCAGGCAACGTGGTTTCGAATTTCTCGATGTCGCCGGCCGAACGACCAAGGGTCTTACCGTCCAGCCCGTCGATGAAACTGTTGCTCCCCACTTCGTACAGTAGATCGGATGCCGATGCGGCCTCAAGCGGTTGCCCGTCCTTTGTGGCACTCAGATTGACCGCCACGAAATCGCCATCAACAGATGGTCGCGAAACGGTGTCCAACTCTGCGAATTGCTCTCGGAGTCTGTCGAGCTGTTCCTGGATCGCCTCGTCCGGTAGTTCCTGGTTCTCAATCTCGAACTGGCGGCCGGAGTACGCGGGAACGGTCTCGAGAGTTGGCCACATGGTGACCTTGACTTCCACCTCGACGCCAGAGTCGATATCTCTGAGCTCTTCGACCGAAGGGGGCACTGCCGGCGTCAGATCCACCTCGGCCAGGGCTTCGGTGACTACATCCGGGAGCAAGTCCTCTATGGCTTCTGCCCTGACTCGTTCCACTCCCACGGCCGCCTCGACGATTCTGCGCGGCGCCTTTCCCGGTCGGAATCCTTTGATCTTGAGCTCGCGCGAAATGCGCCTCGCCGCCCTGCCCTTGGCAGCGTCCAAGTCCGCCTCGGCGAACTGCAAAGTCAGCAGCTTTTCGAAAGGACCAAGGTCCTGCATCGTGCTCATCGCACCCCTTCGATTGGTTCCTTGCCATCAGCAAGTCTCAAACAGGCGATCCGCTTCCCGAAGTCGGGTGGATCCAGGCAAGACGGCCGGTATAGCGTCTGCCTCTATTCGTGGTGACGTTGGCTCGATGCGGTTGCACCGTTCCATCCGCCACCTTCGGGTGACCGAGGGGACTTGAACCCCCGACCTCCTGGACCACAACCAGGCGCTCTAACCAAACTGAGCTACGGTCACCATGCGCAGGTGGGTAGACCTTCCGGCATCCGCCGCCAGCTCTTCCCACGGCCGCCTTGTCGAGATTCACTCCCGCCGCGCCCCCGGAGGATTCGAACCTCCGACCAAGAGCTTAGAAGGCTCCTGCTCTGTCCACTGAGCTACGGGGGCAGACCCCAAAACAAGACGGCCAGAGGGCCGCCCGCGAGCGGGTGAAGGGAATCGAACCCTCATGGCCAGCTTGGAAGGCTGGAGCTCTACCATTGAGCTACACCCGCGTTGTGGAACCATTCTAACCCCGGCGTGCCGGACGCGACCCGGTCCCAGCCCACTTCCGGTCGCCGCGTCGAGTTGTCACCTCTTGGCGATTTGCTGCAGGTACCGCTCTGCTGAGGCTCTGCCCTCCGGATCGTTGAGTCCGGCCATCAACCCGTCGGCGTCCGACCAGGACCGCATCGAACCGACCATCTGTTCGGTCACCGCGTTGACGTGGCGTTTCGTGGAAAGCAACGCCAGCCGCGGTTTGGACAACAGAGTGGCAGCCAGATCATCGACTGCACGATCGAGTTCCACAGCGCTGACGACCGAATTGAGGAATCCAGCGTTCTTGGCCTCGACTGCGGTGAACGGACGACAGGTCATCACCAACTCCTTGGTCAAGGCCGGCCCCATCTCACGAACCAGCCTTGGTATGCCACCCCAGGAGAGAGGGATCCCGAGATCGATTTCCGGAATGGAGAAGTAGGTGTCCTCAGCTGCGAGCCGGAGGTCGCAGGCGGAGGCCAACACAACACCACCACCAACACAATGCCCGTGGATCTTGGCGATTACCACCTGCTGCATGCGTTCGATGGCATCGGCCATCCGGCGACCCCCGTCAGCAACCCGGCGGCCTTCAGCACCTCGAGGAACTTCTGTAAATATCGAGACCTCTGCCCCGGCTGAAAAAGACCGACCGAGGCCAGACACAATCACTATTTGGATCGCCTCCTGCGAATCGATCCAGACAGCCGCTGCCTCAATCTCCGCGAGGCTCTCGGTTGAAAGCGGGTTGCGTTTCTGCGGCCTGGCGAGAACGATGTCGGCCCGCCCCCCGTCGACTCGCACCTCGATCATCCGGTACTCGGGAATCTCCACAAGCGGACGCTACCAGCGCTGTGGCTGTGGCCTGCGCTGCGCCCATTAGAATAAATCCTCATCGGGCTGTGGCGCAGCTTGGCAGCGCGCCTGCTTTGGGAGCAGGAGGCCGTCGGTTCGAATCCGACCAGCCCGACCAAACCGGCGTGTAGGCAAGCACCCGGTTCTGAATCTCAGCCCACCGGTGCCGGTCAGCGCCCGGTCGACACTCCCGCCCATTTTTCGAGTTCCGCATCCAGGTCAAGCGGATCCACCGGAGCGGTAGAGTCGTACTCGCCCCACCGATCGATGGGCAACATCCACATGACTTCGAACTCGTTTCCGTCCGGATCAGCCCCGTAGAGACTCTTGGTCGCCCCGTGGCTCGAAACACCGGTCAGCGCCCCCATGTCTTCCAGAGTGCTACGCGCCTGCGCCAGCTGCTCAATGGTGTCGACCTGCCAGGCGAGGTGATACAGCCCTACCGACCGACCAGCAGGTCTCTCAGAGACTGGACCGATTCCGAACAACCCCAGGTCGTGGTGGTTCGATCCTTCACCCAACCTCAGGAACGCTGCGTTCGCTCTCGGTTCACGAGCGATAACGGCCATGTCGAAGGCAGAAGTCCAGAAACCAATCGATTGCTCGAGGTCGCTCACGAACAGCACCGCATGATTCAGCCGGACGGCGGGAATACTCATGTTTCGATCCTTACGCTCGGTGAGACAGTCCGCAACGCCCTCATCTTCGCACCCCGATACTGTTAGTCGGACGTCCGTCTGGTCGGGATTGGGGGGCGGGCCTCTGCTATTCTGTTGCCGGGTCGCTAGCTCAATTTGGCAGAGCAACGGACTCTTAATCCGTAGGTTGTGGGTTCAAGTCCCACGCGACCCACTTCGTTTCCTATCTTCGAGCAATGTCGCCAACGCGGTATCATGGCCGCAGGCGGACGTAGCCGAATTGGTACAGGCGCCAGACTTAGGATCTGGTGGGTTTTTTTCCCGCTGTGGGTTCGAGTCCCACCGTCCGCACCCAGAGTTTCCGACGTTGTTGGCCAATCAGCCGATCATCGCGATTGCAAGGCAGCGGCCAACGCCCGTATTGCCAAAGCCCGGTGGCTGATGGCAGCTTTTTGGGCAGAACTCATCTGCGCAACTGTCACCCCGTCGACCTCGAATATCGGGTCATATCCAAAACCGTTCGACCCTCGGGCGGCCTCGGCGATATGGCCAACCAATGATCCCTCGACTACCACCTCGGTGCCGTCCGGCTCACAGAGAACCACGACCGTCCGGAAAGTCGCGCCACGGTTGGAGACTCCATGCATCGCATCCAGCAGCGCGGCCACGTTCGACTCATAAGTCGCATCCGGTCCGGAGAATCGAGCCGTGTGGACCCCTGGCGCGCCTTCAAGGGCTTCGACTTCCAATCCAGTGTCATCAGCAATGGCCGCAAGCCCAGTAGTGGACATCACCGCCCTCGCCTTGAGCAAGGCGTTCTCCTCCAGCGTGCCGCCGTCTTCCACGACGTCTTCCCATTCTGCGTCTCTGACTATTTCGCCGACCAGACCCAGCTCTGAGAGCACCGACTCGATCTCCGCGACCTTGTCAATATTCTTTGACGCGACTACCGCCCTAGCAATGATCACTCCTCGACCAAGGCCTGCTGGGCCGCCCCCAATTCGGCGATCCCCTCCTCGGCGAGGCCCAACATGCGATCCAAATCTTCACGACTGAAAGGAGCCCCCTCGGCGGTGCCCTGAACTTCGACCAATAGGCCCCGGCCGGTCATGACGACGTTCATGTCGACTTCCGCCGCCGCATCATCCACATATTCGAGATCGAGCAACGTCTCGCCGTCGACGACACCAACCGAGATTGCAGTAACCCGGTCGATTATCGGATTGGTCACCAACACACCCTTGGCGATAGCTTCTTCGAACGCATCGTGCATGGCCACCCATGCCCCGGTGATTGCCGCTGTTCGGGTGCCACCGTCGGCCTGGATCACATCGCAATCGATCCGCACCATCATTTCGCCCATCTTTTTGAGGTCCACGATCGAACGCAGGGCTCTGCCGATCAATCTGGAGATCTCTTTTGATCGACCGCCGGTGTAGTTGTCGCGCCTGATCCGGTTATCGCTCGAGCCGGGCATCATGCCGTACTCTGCCGTGACCCAACCCTTGCCCTCCCTCTCCATCCATCGAGGGACCCTTGTGTCGATCGAGGCGGTGCAGAGCACTCTCGTCCTGCCAACTTCGATGAGCACAGATCCAGGAGTCATATCAGTGAACCCCCTCGTCATGCGTACTGGTCGAAGCTCGTCTGGGGCCCGGTCGCGGTTGGTTGGCACAAATCCTCCTGGTCTTCAGATCTGGATGCGGCTACCTGGAACAGCCAAGCTCACCAAACCTTCAAAATACGCTTCGGCTTCTGCGACCGACCGATCCAGATCAAGAGACGGGCCGATATGGGTCAGAACGAGACGACTCGTGGCTGCCGTAGCGGCCATCTGGCCCGCCTCTTCCGCGGTGAGGTGATGGGCATATTCCTTCTCTGCGGCTGGCCCCTGCAGCGCCGCCTCACAGAGAAGAACATCGACGTTCTTGGCGAACTTGGTGACTGCCTCACTCTCGCCCGTGTCAGCCGTATACACAAAGGAGCGACCGTCCGCTCGCATCCTGACCGCGTTGGTCGGCACAGGATGGTTGGTCCGCTCGAATGTCAGATCGATGGAGCCAATGCTCACTGGCGAGCCAGGGCCGACTACCCGAAAATCAAAAACTTGCCTGAAGGCCTGCTCAGAGTGAAACGCCAGGCCGACAAAGATATCGTCAAGACCTTCTGGTACATAGACCAACATGCCCTCTCGCCGTTTGGTCCCGTAGCTCACGTAGCGGTGGTAGGCAAGTAGATCGACGCAGTGATCGAGGTGCGAGTGGGACAGGACAATCGCATCGATGCTCGACGGCTCAGCCTCCGCGCACAGGGCCATAAACGTTCCGAAACCGGCTTCCATCCAAATAGAGGTATCGCCGTGCCGCACTAGATATCCAGATGTCGGACGCGAGGCAGTCGGATAGGTGGCATTGGATCCGAGTACAGCGATTTCCATCCAAGGATCGTAACGCCGACCAGCCGCGGAAACAGTATCTGATGACGAGTGGCCATCAGCCGGATTCGATGATCACCAAACGCCTTTGCATCGGCCTCGGACTCGTCCCTGTGAGTTCAAAGGCTCGCAGCGTCCAATCGAGTTGTTCGGATGAGTGCGGATTGAGAGAGCCGAGGAAAGACACCCAAGTCCGATCTGGCCATTCAACCGTGTCGACCTGCGACGGTTCAGCGGGCCCATCTGGGTGGGAATGGAAGAACCCTGCGACCTCGCCACCCAGGGATTCGACGCGACTGATGACCAAGAACAGGGCGTCCGGCTCCATGACGAAGCGCGATTGGGACCGGGCGGCGTTGGAAACTGGATAGAATTCCGACCACCGCCCGTCAACATCCTTGGACAGCAACCCGCAGGCCTCCAACGGGGCGCAGGCTGCAGCGTGATCAAGCATCGATGCCGCGATCCGGTCTGGCAGTTGAATCACGGAGCCAATCGCTCGATCCGCCATCCATCTCCGTCTTTAATGTAACGGGCCCGATCGTGCAACCGGTGACCGCGGCCCTGCCAAAACTCGATTGAGGTTGGCAGCACTCTCACTCCCCCCCATCGGGCCGGCCGAGGGACCGGACCGTCGCCCAGTTCGGCCGCCAACTCTTCGATCGCCCGTTCGAGTTCGCGCCGATCACCGATGACACGGCTCTGGCGAGATGCTGCCGATGCGAGTTGGGCCCCTCGAGGCCTAGACGCAAAGTAATCATCCGACTCTCTTTCGCTGACCATCGCGACCGTCCCCTCGACTCGAACCTGCCTGTGTAGTTCAGCCCAGACGAAAGTCAGGGCGGCACGCGGGTTGGCCAGCATCTGGATGCCCTTGTCGCTCTCGAGGTTGGTGAAGAATACAAACCCGGCCGCGTCGAAGCCCTTGAGAAGAACGGCCCTAGCACTGACCGCTCCCTGAGCGGCTGTCGCCAGCACCATCGTATTCGGTGCGACCACTCCGGAATCGATGGCGAGGGCGAACCACGTCGAGAACTGTTCGATCGGATCCGGATCGAGCGATGAAAAATCCAACCCCTCGCTCTCGTACTCAGACCTCAACTCTTCGATAGTCAGGTGCCTGGACATACGGACACCATACAGCCGACCAATCGGGACATCCGGCGAGGGCGCGTATCCTCCCGTCATGAACCGACCCTCTGTCTTCCTCCGACTCGGATGGGCCCTTGTGATCCGTTGCCCGAACTGCGGACGGCGGAAGATATTCAAACGATGGTTCCGGATGGACAAGCAGTGCGGGCGCTGTCACCTCATCTTTGAACGCATGCCCGGGTACTGGGTTGGCGCCATGATCATCAACTTTGCCATCACCGCTGGGGCATTTCTGCTGATGTTGATCGGGGGCATGGTGGTCACCTGGCCAGACGTCCCTTGGACGACCCTCACCTACGTTGGCCTCGCGATCGGCGGCTTCTTGCCAGCCATTGCGTTCCCATGGTCTCGAACGATCTTTGCGGCGCTGGAACTCGCCGTGCGTCCAACCGAAGCGAACGACTACGCCGTAGACGACTGAACCCGAAGAACCCGGTGGCCGAGCCGATCAATCGCGGTGCTGGAGACAGCGGTGGACCCATTCACACCATTCGCACCATTGACCCGGAGTCGCCGGGGGTTCTGTCGCATCGTTCGGATGCAGAGCAGCCACCCGAGCTGCAATGGCCTGGAGCCGCTCGATGGCTTTGGTCAGCTCATCGGTGCCGAAGAAGTGCCTCTCGCATTCAGGAGGATCGTTGCGGATGTGATGAAAATGAACCGCGACGGCGTCCACTTTTCGCCCGGTTTGGTCAAGTGCTGCCCAGGCGGACGCAGCGTACAGATCCGCCTCGTTGTCGAGGGCCTTGGACGAGACGCCGGTACGGTGCTCTACCACCGCGGCCACGTTGTCAGATTCCCACCCATTCACATCCGTGGCGCACATCATGGTGACCGCTACCGGTTTCGACCGGGTGACCCCGTGCGAGTCGGTCATGAGTCCGTCGACAACAAGGGTGACTCCGAACTGGTATTCCGTATTGTGAGCAGTCACCGGATGAGGATCGGATTCCCAAAGCCTGTCATGTCGATCAAAGAGCGATTGCAGTTCGTCGACCTCGCTCCTCGGCACCTTGGCGCACGCCTCACCGAACACGACACCTGGATCTTGCACCAACAGGGCCTCAGCGAGGGCTTCGTGAGAT
>CALCCX010000213.1 GCA_937900165.1 uncultured Acidimicrobiia bacterium
TTTTTTTTTTTGATGATACGGCGCCCACCGAGATCTCCACTCTTTCCCTACACGACGCTCTTCCGATCTGTCGGCGGCCCGGACTGGCTGGTCGCCCAAAGAAGCGAAGCCCTGGCCAGTTGGGCATCCCAGTCGATGCCGACCGGCAAGGAGGAAGAATGGCGCTATGTAGACCTCGATTTCGATCTCGACGACTATCGGCCGGTCGATGGCGCAGGTGATCCACTGGACGCAGACGAATTCAGCGGCGCCATCCACGAGCCTTCTGGGCGCGCCGTCGTTGTAGATGGATGGCCGAGGCACATTGAGCCTGGTCCAATCAATCTTGGGACCATAGAACAATTCTTGGACTTGCCTTCTGTGACCGATCGGTACGGCACAGCGGTTGACCCGGCTCAAAGCATCTTTGCTGCGGCGCATCAGGCCCTTGCGCCTGGCGGACTCGTGATTCATGTTCCGTCTGGCGTCTCGGTCGCTGAGCCGGTCCTGGTCGACCTCCAGGCCGTAACACCTGGATCCGTTTCGTTCCCACATCTCAGCATCGTGATGGAGGAAAATACTGAGATCTCGATCGTTGTTGTGTCTCGTTCTGCGCCTGGGGTAGACGTCCTGCACGTCCCCACGGTCGAAGCCTTTGTGGGAGACGCGGGACGCCTCAACCTGACAACGGTCCAAAACCACGATCGGAAGGCGAAGTCCATCGCCAATCACAAGATCGAATTGGGCCGTGACTCGAGCTTGAGAATCGGCGAAATCGGCCTCGGAGCCGGCTACGGGCGGCAACGCCTGGCGGTCGACCTGGAAGGTGCCGGTTCGTCAGTTCAGATGAACGGTATCTATTTTGGCGACACCGATCAGGTACTCGACTACCGAGTGTTCGTCACCCATCGGGGCCCGAACACGGCAAGCAACATCTTCTTGAAGGGTGCGGTCGAAGATCGAGCCCAAGCCGTCTGGACGGGGCTGGTGCGCATCGAAGAGGCAGCGGTTGGGACTTCCGCTTTCGAGACGAATCGGAACCTGGTCCTCTCGGAAGGTGCCACGGTGAACTCGGTCCCGAATCTGGAGATTCTCACGGACGATCTCCAGTGCGGCCACGGGTCCAGCTCCGGCCCTCTCGAAGAAGATCATCTCTACTACCTCATGAGTCGAGGGCTGCAGCATGATCGGGCAGAGCGGCTGTTGGTGCGGGGATTCTTTGAAGAGATGATCACCAAGTTGCCGACGGTCGCGCTCGCTGGTCCGAGCCGTGAAGCCGTCAACCGAAAATACAGTGAGGCTCAATTGGCAGGCCGCGTCTAATGAGCGAATGGTTCAAAGTCGGCAAGACCACGGAATTCGATCCGTCGATAGGTAGGCGGGTTGAGGTTGGCGAGCACCGGTTGGCGATTTTCAGGATCGAAGACGACTTCTATGCCATCGGTGATCGATGTAGTCACGCCGAGGCGTCGCTGGCCGAAGGTGAATTGTTCGAATTCGGTGTCGAATGTCCGAGACACGGTTCAGAGTTTGATGTACGCACCGGCGTTCCCGGCTCGCTGCCCGCTACCCGTCCGGTGGTCTCCTATGAGGTCTCGGTTGTCGACGGCGATGTGATGGTGTCGCTTGTAACCGAGGTGGAGGAATGATGGCAGACCGACCGGTACTCGACGTGCGTAACTTGAAGGTCGCGGTTGGAGGCGTTGAAATTCTCAAGGGCTTGGATTTGACGATTCCGTTCGGTGAAGTGCATGCGATCATGGGGCCAAACGGATCAGGCAAGTCGACCTTGGCCCATGTTCTGACCGGAAGGTCGGATTACGAGGTGTCAGGAGAAGCCTGGCTTGATGGCGACCCGCTATTAGTCATGGACGTGGACCAGCGTGCCAGAGCCGGGTTGATGCAGGCTTTTCAGTATCCGGTCCAAGTTCCAGGGGTGGGCCTCGAATCGTTTGTCATGGAGGCCGGCGAAGCCATGGGGATGGCCGCCTCTGACATGAGGGAGAAAGTGTCGGCGGCTGCGAAGGCGGTTGGCGCCGGTCCGTTCCTGGACCGTGCAATCAACGACGGGTTGTCAGGGGGCGAAAAGAAACGATCCGAGATCTTTCAAATCGTGGCATTGCAACCGAAGGTGGCGATCCTCGACGAGATCGATTCCGGGCTCGACATCGATGCTGTCCGTGACGTGGCCGATGCGGTTCAAGCCTTGCGGGGACCCGACATCGGCATTGTCCTGATCACCCACTATTCGCGAATTCTCGACCACGTCACACCAGATCGGGTGCATGTCATGATGGACGGCAGGGTGGTCGACTCTGGTGGACCAGAGCTTGCTGACGAACTGGAGATCGGAAGAGCACACGTCTGAACTCCAGTCACACTGATATAACTCGT
>CALCCX010000214.1 GCA_937900165.1 uncultured Acidimicrobiia bacterium
TATTGAGTAGCTCGGCGATCTTTGGACCCACGCCCTCGATTTTCGTGAGGTCATCCGGGTCTTTTTCCGGTGCCGCCACCGGAGCAGCCTCTGCGAATCGCTTGGTTGCCTGGGCTGGTACTGCCGGCTCCGGTTCGGGTGTGACCACACTCGCAGCACTGCCGTGTTGCTGCTGACATGCTCGATTGGCCAGCCACCATCCAATGATGAGGCCGACGATCAGGGCGATGATGGCGATGAGCCACTCCATTGGTCTCTCCGTTCCGAGTCCGCTGCACACCGTGGGAGCAAGCGCAATCCGCGTTCGCAGCAGAATCCGTAAGGTCTCCCAACTAGAGGCGACCCTAGCTGGGCCTCACGAGACAGTGCGCCGGATCTGACATTTATTGTCAGCGGCTGAGGGAGAGGCGTCGGATTCCGAACTCGGAGAGCGCCTTTTGGTCGGGTTCGAATCCAATTCCGGGCCGGTCCCCTGGGTCGATCTGCCCGTTCACGATCTGTAGTCCGTCTGGGCAGACATCGCCGCCGAAGACCGTGGCGGCTGGGACGAGGTCTGCATGTTCGAAATCGGGGCTGGTGGCGAGGGCCAACGTGTGTGCCTTGCCGATCGTGGATTCGACCATGCCGGATGCTTTCAACGAGACGCCGGCCTGGCGTGCCAGCTCGGCGATTTCGCCGGCAGCCTGATGGCCGAGGCGGGACGGTTTGAGACACAGGACGTCGGCCGCACCCATTTCCAAAGCCCGGATGGCCATCGGTGCCGGAGCTGCCGACTCGTCTAGGCAAATCGGTGTTTCGATCCGCTGCCGGAGTACGGCATGTTCATGCAGGCGGGTGGCCGCCAGAGGTTGCTCAACATAGGTGAGTCCTAGTTCGTCGATCACATCGAAAAACGGATCGTCCATTTCGTACGATCCGTTGGCGTCTGCGGCGATCAACACTTCCGGAAACCGGCGGCGCAGTTCCCGGCACGGCTCAATGTCGTGGCCTGGTTGTATCTTCAGCTTGAAAGAGGTTATGCCTTGGGAGACGGCCGATTCGACCTCTGCGAGCATTTCGTCGAGGTCGTCTGCCATGCCGACCGCCAGTCCCGCCTGCACGGGCTCTCGGCTTCCGCCAAGCATGGCCCAGAGCGGCTGGCCTTGAAGTCTTGCCTTGACATCATGTTCCGCCTCGTCAACCGCGGCCGCCGCACTGGGCGCCAACTCTGCCGGGCGTTGCTCGAGGATGGCCGCAACCTGACCCTTGAGGCCATCCCAGGTCGCGTCCAAGGTCTCGTCTGACACACCCGGATAGGGGGCGGCCTCCCCCCATCCGGTCACGGCATCTCTGGTAATTCCCACGATCAGTGTGCGCCGTTCAGTGATGGTGCCATTGGCTGTGGCGAAAGGTTTGAGAAGTGGGAGGGCGATCTCGTGAAGGTGGAGTTGCGCCATCGGATCATCCTATTGCACGCCGTGGTCCAACATGTTCTGTGATCTCCCCGGCCGGACGTCGCGACCCATTGCTCCCGAAAGTGCCCTGCCCGTGGCCGACTAGCCTCGGGGGCTCGACTTCAAGAGGAGCCCCGCTATGGGTGAGAAGATGACGATTGGTGGCGACGGCCTGGTTGTGCCGGATCAACCGATCATTCCCTTCATAGAGGGTGACGGCATCGGTCCAGACATCTGGGCGGCCGCAGTTCGAGTGTTCGACGCCGGCGTCGACAAGGCCTACGAGGGGGCCCGATCTGTCGATTGGCTGGAAGTCCTGGCGGGCCAGAAGGCATTCGACGCCACGGGCGATTGGCTTCCAGAATCTACAATCGAGTCGTTTCGGGAGCATTTGGTCGGGATCAAGGGTCCGTTGACCACTCCGATCGGCGGGGGTTTTCGCAGCCTCAATGTGGCAATCCGCCAGATCCTCGACCTGTATGTGTGTCTGCGCCCAGTGCGCTGGTACGAGGGGGTCCCATCACCAGTGAAACATCCGGAGTTGGTCGACATGGTGATCTTCCGCGAGAACACCGAGGATGTGTATGCGGGGATGGAGCTCGCTTCCGGAACTGAGGAGGCGATGAAACTGATCGACTTTGTGCGTGCCGAGTTTGGCTGGAATGTGCGCGCCGATTCAGGATTGGGTCTCAAACCGATTTCGGAGACCGGATCAAAGAGGCTCGTGCGCGCTGCCATGCGCTACGCCGTGGCCAATGGACGCAAATCGGTGACGCTCGTCCACAAGGGCAACATCATGAAGTTCACCGAGGGTGCGTTTCGTGAATGGGGTTACGAGGTTGTGAGGGACGAGTTCGGCGACGTGGCGGTTGGCTGGGAAGACTGTGGCGGAGATCCGGGCGATCGGATTCTTGTGAAAGATGTCATCGCAGACGCCTTCCTCCAGCAGATCCTGACCAGGCCGGCCGAATATGACGTTGTGGCGACCATGAACCTCAATGGCGACTATGCGTCAGACGCTCTGGCGGCCCAGGTGGGTGGGATAGGAATCGCGCCGGGTGGAAACATCAACTACGACACTGGCGTGGCTGTATTCGAGGCGACTCATGGGACCGCTCCCAAATACACCGGGATGGACAAGGTGAACCCCGGCTCGGTGATCTTGTCCGGCGTCAACATGTTCCGCTATATGGGATGGTCAGAGGTGGCGGACATCATCGAGGCCAGCCTCGAGGCAACGATTCTCGATCGAGTGGTCACGTACGATTTTGCCCGACTTATGGATGACGCCAACGAGGTGTCTACATCGGCGTTCGGATCGGCGATGATCGAGCGCATGTGAACTGAGACCTGACACGCTCAGCTCGATCCCCACAACCAATCTCTCTGTCCTAACCTTCGGGTATGGCACTGTCTCTCGAGCTCGACGCGGTAGTGATTGCCGTTTCTGAACAAGTACCGAGGGTGCTCAGTGCTCGTAGCCCGGAGGGCGTCGCCCAATTGCCATCTGGTCCGTTCGACCCCATGGTCGATCTCACTCTCGAGGGTTCGTTGCGCAGGTGGCTCCTGGACATGACCGGGTTCGAGGTAGGACACCTCGAACAGATCTTCACGTTTGGTGGCCATGACCGCGACCCCCGTTCGCGCATCAGTGGCGATCGCATTCTTTCTGTCGCCTACCTCGCTCTTGCGATGGAGTCGACCCCGATCGAGTCTTCTGATTGGATAGATCTGTATGCAGTGCTGCCGTGGGAGGATCACAGGGACGGTCGGCCTTCGGTGATTCGATCGCATATCGCGCCTGCCCTGCAGGATTGGGCGGAGGCTTCGAACTCTGCTTCCGCCAGGTCTGCCCGGCGGGATCGGCTGGAGGCGATTTTTGGGTTTCAGGGCGGCGATTGGGACCCCATCGCGACCGTCGAGCGTTACGACCTGTTGTATGAGGCGGGGCTGCTCGAAGAGGCCAAGCGAGATGGTGGTGCCCAGCCGGGCATAATCATCGTTGAATCCACGGCCATGGCGCTCAACCATCGTCGGGTCCTTGCCAAAGTCCTGTCGAGGTTGAGAGAAATGGTCAGCTACCGGCCGGCCATCTCTGAACTGCTTCCGACGACCTTCCCGATTCGGAAATTGCAACGGGTGGTCGAAGCAGTGAACGGTGCGTCTGTCAGCCCCCAGTCGGTGCGCCGACTCTTGGATCGATCCAATCTCACCGAGGGCACCGGCGAACAAACCGAAACGGCCGGCCGACCCGCAGAACTCTTCCGTTTCGTGACCTAGTCACGGCACGACAGTCTGAATTGATTGAGCAATTGCCCTCGGCATTGATATTTGGCGCCACCCGCAAGGAGCGCAACCGCCTGTGGCCGTGGTCTACCAGATCGCAACATATACGAGGATCGGTTGAGCTGGGATGCCTCGGCCCTGGTTGGCCTCAGGGAAGTCCCATAGCTCGACCCAGAAGAATGAGCCGTCCTGGCGCAGGAACCGTCCGCCATATCGCGGAACCCGCGGATCATCGATCGCAGTCAGCTGGCCGGCCATCAGTCTTTCTCGGAGTTTGGCGGTGACCGTATCAGCCATCTCCGCTCCGGTTGGTCCACCGGACGGGAGCTCGAAGTAGAGCGGCTCCACCTGGTCGAATCCGATCGACAGCAAAGCTACTTCCCTCGCGTCCCAGAGTTCTTCTGCGCTGGTAGCGATGGATGATCCGGCGGGGGCCCAGGGGCGGCCCAAAGCCAGCTCTGTGGCGGTTTCGCCAAGCCATCGCTCGATCCACGTGACCCGGTCGTCTGGGACCAGCTCGGAGAGTCCGAGCATCACGAGGGCCAACGATTCGGCCATGTCCTCGCCGGGATTGCTGGCCCCATACGCCGTGGCGGTGGTGGCTCCCGTTGATAGAGCCCAGGTGGGTATCAATTCTCCACTTGCCTGGTTGACCCAACCGGTCTGTCTGGCGAAATCTTCTATGAGGGTTGAGCCGCCGATCGGGTCGACCCTTTCCAGCCGGCCGTCCAATGCTGCCTGGACGTAGTCGTCTGAGAGAGTGCGGTACTGAGCGACGTGAGCCAATTCATGGATGTAGGCCCTGGCGAGGTCGAAGCGAGTGCTGCCGTTTCGAGAAAGTTCGAACGAGCCATCGAGCAGATAGATGTCGGGCCCGAAAGCGAAGGCCACGGCTTGGGGGTGGGTTGTCGAGTTGGCTGGGGGGGAGCTGGCCCTGACGACCCAGCGAGGAGCTGCCACTTTGTCCAGCGCGGCCGGGACTTCGGCAACCACTGAGGCGAGCAGGTCGACTTCTGTTGGCGAAGCGGGGCTGCCTGCTCCCACAAAGTCGACTCTTCCCGCCCGGCGAGACCAGTCGACCGTCGGTTCGGGAACTCCGAGCAGGATCTGCAGCTCGGGATCACTCAAGTCGAACTCTTGGTCCTCGAAGCGAGAGGGAACCGTCGTGTTTGAACTGGGGCCGAACCCGCACGCTTGGATCGTGAGGGCAAGGATGAGCAGGGTGGCTTTCCGAGGTGAGCGTTTCATGGTGAGGAGGATGGTAAGGGCTCTGAGCTGCGAATTCGTGTGGTGAACATGTCGGTCGTGCCGTCAGCGTTTGTGTCCGAATCCCGTGCGGTGCATGGGGTTTGGCTTGGTTTGGGCGAGTTGGGGCTCTATAATGACAAAACTGTAATTCGTACCCAAAGGAGGGCACGACATGAACAAGGGCGATCTAGTAGACGCGGTTGCCAGCTCAACTGGCGATTCAAAGTCCGGCGCAGCAGCGTCATTGGATGCCGTACTCGACTCTATCACCTCAGCCCTCAAGGGCGGCGATAGGGTGCAGATCAGCGGGTTCGGAACCTTTGAGGTTCGGGCCAGGGCTGCGCGCCAGGGCCGGAATCCCCAAACGGGAGCGACCATCCAAATCAAGGCGAGCAATGCCCCTGCGTTCAAGGCGGGTAAGGCGTTGAAAGAAGCAGTGAACTGATCTAGATCAGTTCACCAATAGCGCAGAATGTCAGTGGGGGCGGGCCAAATAGCCCGCCCCCACTGACATTTCCGCTTTAAGAGGAGTTAGTAGTCGACATCCATCGGCTCGACTGCGCTGGCGAAACTGGTCAGGGCGGCCTGATGCATCATCAGCTTGGCGAGGTTGCCGCTGACTTTCAGCTTGCCGGTCATGAAGGCCGCCTGGGTGTTGAGGTCACCCTTGGAGATGGCCACGGCGGTGTCGTAGTTGTTGGCGACAGTGACGTCGGCGTCCTCGGTTTCGCCGAGCGCCACACTCGCCTGTCCGCCGCCCATCACGAAGTGGTAGGCAACTTCGCCGCTGGGCGAATCGGTGACTTTGAATTGCAATGAAAGGTCTACATTTGCAATGGCGCTGGTGAACCCAGAGTGCTCGTTGAGGACCTTGGTGGCTTCCTGTGCCCATTCTTCACTGAGGAATTGAACGCCCATGATTGTTGTCTCCTTGGATCTGTTTCAAAAACTCTAGAGGAATCCGAGGTGTGCCACGAGGCGCCAGGACTGGATTCCACTGGTCGGACATGGTTCTACAACTACCGCTTTCGGATCTACCGCCTTGACGCCCTGAGGTCGCGCCACCGCGCCGCCAATTCGGAGGCCGGCTCTTCTTCGTCCGGTTTGGCCTGGTTCGGTTCCTCCGGATCGCTCGACTTGGATCGTCTATCAGTCAGGTCGAGAACCACGTCAGAGGTTGGTGTTGGAGAGGTTGGCATAGACATCCTCGGCTCATTGAGAGCAGCCCCATCTCGATAGTGTGGTTCTGAGGTGGCGCCCGCCGTTTGGTCCGTCATAGATCGGAAGAGCACACGTCTGAACTCCAGTCACACTGATATATCTCGTATGCCGTCTTCTGCTTGAAAAAAAAAAAAAAAAACAAATCCCCCCCGCGACAGAGCAAGAAAAAAGAGCACACAGACAACTAGAGAAAGAGTGAGGGTATGCAGGCTGATAAGTGAGAACT
>CALCCX010000215.1 GCA_937900165.1 uncultured Acidimicrobiia bacterium
GTATATGTACCGGTGGTGGCTGGAGCCGGGGTGGAGCTGGTCGTACGAGGCTGGGTGGGGCCCGAACGGCTCACCCGGAACGTAGCCGCCGCTTGGTCTGCCCTGGCGCTCCTGGCAGTAGTGCTCATCGGGCTCTCTGCCTGGCTGGCCGACCGGCTTGGGCGCTCGATGGTCCAGCCGATCGAGGAGTTGGCGGCCGCTGCTGATGAGGTTGGAAAGGGAGCTCTGTCCGTTTCGGTGGAGCCGGCCGGACCACGAGAAATCCGAGCCGTTGGAGCTGCCTTCAACCGCCTCGTCCGCCGGGTGGGTGACCTCGTGGCAAGTGAGAGAGAGGAGGTTGCTGATCTCTCCCATAGGCTCCGTACACCGCTGGCTGCACTCCGCCTCGATGCCGAGGCCCTCGGCGCTGTTGACGGCGCGGAGGAGGTCAGAGCCGACTCTGCCTACCTCGAACGAGCTGTTGACAGCCTAATTTACGAGGCGCGGCGGCCGATTCGTGAGGGGGGTGGCCGAATAACAGACCTGAACGGTCTTTTAAGGGCCCGCACCGCTTTCTGGGAGCCTTTGGCGGCGGACCAAGACAGGGTGGCGGATATCGATCTTCCGCAGGGGCCGGTGTGGGTTGCTGCGTCCGACAGCGATTTGGAGGCCCTCATCGATGCACTGCTTGGCAACATCATTGCCCATACGCCCGAGGGATCAAATTTCTCGGTTGAGCTCAAGGGTGGGCCGCCCCCCATCCTCGTCATCGCTGATGATGGACCGGGATTTCCACGGCTCGATGTTGTTGACCGAGGGGCGAGTGAGGGGGGTGGCAGCGGTCTTGGCCTAGACATCGTACGTCGGACCGCCGTGCAAGCCGGCGGAGGATTGGAAATTGGCAATCCTCCAGGTGGCGGGGCCAAGGTCACGGTCCGTTTCAAGTCGGCCGACTCGAGTACTTCTCGCTCCTGAGATTTCTTGGTTGAGGAGACTGGTCACCTGTTAGGGGGTGAGCGGCCCTGCCAGGGCGCAGGACCGCTCACGTCTTTGGATCAATTCTCAGTCGTCGTCGTCGTCGTCGTCATCGTCATCGTCATCATCCGAATCGTGGTCATCGTCATCATCATCATCATCATCATCATCATCATCCGAGTCGTCGTCGTCGTCGTCGGAATCGTGGATGGATGTCGAAGTGGTCGAATCGTCCGAGATGGTTGTCGAGGTAGTCGAATCGTCCGAGATGGTTGTCGAAGTCGTCGGATTGTCACGCACCGTTGTCGAGGTTGCCTCTTCGTCTGGTGCCGTTGTGGATGTAGTTGAATCGTCAACCACTGTCACTACGGTCCCTTCAGCTGGTGTTGTGCTTGGCACCGAAACTTCGCTGGTCGCAACTGTGGACGCGTTGGTTGACACCACGGTGTCACCCAACGCCTGTGTAGCGGCACTGGCTTCAACCGGCTCGGCGGATATTGCTTGGTTGCCTTCAGCGACCTCCGCCTCGTCGGTCTCACTTGGCGAGTTAGACGCCCAGGCCACGCCACCGATCAGGAGGGCGATGGCCAGTGTGGCCAATATCGGTGAGAGCCTTCTCAGTATTCTCAACATGGTTTTCTCCTTTGTTGGATCCACTTTCTCTCGTCTGAGGTTGCGCGATCCTCCCGTGATCGTTAAGGCTTTCCTATGGATCGCGGCCTCTGGCCAGAACTCCCGAAGACAGTCGAAGATATGCTGATTGGAGCGTGCTGGGCCATACTTCACAGATGCCAACCAAGGACGCTGCCAGAGCTCTTGCTGTCGCGCTCGAGTCACTCGCGGTCGAGGTCGAGAATCTGACCTATCCGATTCAGGGTGATTCGCATACCCACCGTGTCGCCCGTCGTAACAGGACGAGCTGGATCATTCGCGAACACCTGATCAGGCGGCTGGCCGATCTGGAAGGAACGGTTCGGGTTGTGGTAGCCGGGCCCACGGGTTCTGGGGCGTCGACGGTGATCAACTCCATCGCCGGAGTGAAGATCAGCGAGGCCGGTCCGCTTCGTCCCACGACGACGGTGCCAGTGGTCTGGTGTGAGCCACGCCTCGAACCAGAGTTCGCTTTCAACTTTCTAACGGGTTTCGGAACGGGTCCGGAGGCGACAAGGCCGCTGAGGGTGGTGGCACATCGCCACCACGTCGTTGAATCACTTGCTCTGGTTGACGCGCCGGATTTTGACTCGACGGAGGTCGAACATAGATCGATCGCCGAACTATTGGTTGACGCCGCCGACTATTGCCTCCTCATCGTGTCAAGGCATCGTTACGCTGATGCCGCGGTCTGGGAATTTCTGGACCATGTAAACGAACGACCTCTGAAAGTCGCCGCTGTCATGAACCGGACGGAGCAGGGCGACGGACCTGCGGTCGAGGACTTCGAAGCGAGGCTGAAAGCTGCTGGTCTTGACGGTTCCCTTGTCGCCGTGATCGAAGAACAGCCTCTCACTGACGGCCTGGTCATGGAGGATGCTCTGGAACCCGTCAGGGCTTGGCTGGAGGCGGTGGTTGAACCGACTGGCCGGCAGCAACGTGTGAAAGATGGGATCTCTGCCACTCTCGGAGGTTTGTTCAAACATCTCGACGCACTGGACGTGGCCAGATCCGCGGACCTCGCGGAGGGCAGGGCCCTGCGGGCAGCTGCGGAGAGGGTCGCCGACGAGCGAGCCGCCATCGTTGTCGAGCGAATTCCGACGATCCAGACGAGACAAGATCTGGCCGCGCTGATTGAGCGAGAAATCGGGGAAGTGAGGAGGTGGACGGGAGCGGCGTGGCTTGGCCTGGACGGAGGCAAAGCCCTCGCTGAGCAGCTATCCGAGCTTGCATCTCCAGACATTGAGGCCATCGTGTCGACGAATGCGGCCGACTCCGACCAGGGAGATGGGTTGACGGGGTCCGTCCAAGCAATGTTCGAACAGTTCGGCCGGTCCGTCGCTGCGCTTGTCGAGGAACCGGCGGAGATCGATGCGCTCGAAAGGGCCGCGGCAGTTGTGATGCAAGCAGGACGGACATTCTTGGATGCGTGAGCTCACCAAGCTTTTTGATCAGCTGGAAGAGGCGATTATCCGAAGCGCCGAGGCAGGGGCTCCCGGGGTCGAGTCGATTGGAGTCTGGCTGGCGGACGCCAAGGCGCGAGTCGGGTATCTGGGAACGAGTGTGCTTGTTGGGATCGCAGGTGGGTCAGGCTCAGGTAAGTCAGCGGTACTGAACGCACTCGTCGGTCGCGACGTCGCAGGTTCTTCCTCTGTTCGGCCAACGACCGGCGAGCCGCTGGCAGTGCTACCGCCAGACCCCGAAGCAGAGGTCCTTGAATTCCTTCATCATCTCGGAATTGGTAGACGGGATCATCACGAACTCGACGAACGATTGGTGCTCATCGATCTACCAGATGTGGACTCTGCCAACCCTCGGCACCGGCTTATGGTCGAACACTTGTCGACCCGCCTGGATGCCCTTGTATGGGTGCTCGATCCCGAGAAGTACAACGATAGATCGATCCACGTTGGCCTCTTGGATGACATGGTCCGACACCAGCGTCACCTGATTTTTGTCTTGAACCAGGCCGACCGGGTCGACCCAGAACAGTTGAAGGCGATCACAGACGACCTTTGGAAACGACTTCTGGCCCACGGCTACGACAATCCAAAAATCGCCCTGACTGCCGCAGCTCCGGCAAGAGGCGAGCCACTTGGCATTGATGATCTGAGACAAGACGTGCTCAGCCTGGCCCGTCGCAAGGATGTGATCGTCGCCAAACTGGTTTCGGAGGTAGGCGCAGCGCGCGAGACCCTTTCCAACCAGACTGGAGTGAAGCCGGGGACCTCGATCGGCTTTGACCGCCTATGGGACCCGGTTCGCGCAGAGCTATTGGATTCGGTCTGTGAGCATCTCGCCCTCGACGCGTACGCGGACGAGGTGGGCAGGATCGGCGCAGCCACGGCGGTCGGGACTCTGCGGGATTCGTTGACCGCCTGGAAAACAGGGGCTCCGCCACCACTGCCTACTGTGAAAGCTCCGGATCAGGGCTGGACCAGGCTGGTGCTTCCTCTGAATCGAGTGGTCGCCTCCCTGGCCACCCAGGCGGCTCCTGGTGCCCTTGATGAGTTCGGGGAGGACTGGCCGGAGGAAACTGTCAGAGCTGTGGTGACCGAGGTCATCGACGACCTACCAGAACCCCCGGCTCCCCACGTCCCTGGCTGGGTCACCCCTGGGACGTACACGAAATACGGATTGGGGGTTTTCGCGGCCATCGCGGTACTGGTCACGGTGGTTGCCCCGACCACACTGCGAGCCGGCCGATGGCCGGTGCTCCTGATCGCCGCAGCGGTTGCGCTTGGTGCGGCGATGACTCTTGATCTGTTGGGTCAGCGGGCCGGTCGTGAGATCGGAGAGGCCATTGCGCGAAGTTTCATTGATCAGGTGGAGACGAACGTCGGCAACGGCATCGACCAACGGGTGGCAGGACCCCTCCGGGCAGTCTTCAGACCGAGGGCAGAACTTTCCGGCTCCCTGACCGAGGTCGGGCTTGGCGCAGCAGCATTGGCGACTCGCACCGATGGGGCTAGTGACTTGGACGAAGCGCTACCCGCAGAAGATCCGTCTGGACCGAAGCCACCAAGCTCCTGACCTGACCCAGCGCTTCGCCGTCTGCCTGAGCGAGGGCGCCTTCGCCGGCTTCTATTTCGACACTGGAGACGTTCGTCGCCGCAAAACATCCAGCGACTTTGTTCAGGTCGGCGCCCAATGAGGCTGCAACGAGGATCCGGGGGACTGCCTTGAGTGGCAACCTTTCGATAACCAGCACAGACAAGGTTCCGGGTTCGTGGTTTCCGACGGCGAGTGGCACTCGCCCAAAATATGTGTATTTGTGGTGAAGCTGGACCAATACTGCCACACCGTGGTGGCGCTCGCCCTCGATCGTCACGCACAGGTCTGGTTCCTTCGACCGATACTCGTTGAGCACGACACCGGCGGCCGAGCGCGCGTAGTGAAGGCTCCCAAACCGCGATTTCTTGGACGGATCCCGGTCGGCGACTGCCACCACATCGGCATCCATACCAACGCCCGCCGCGAACGTGGAGTAGCGGGACTTGACGACTCCGTCGATTCCGGTCGTGCTCAGTCTGGTCAGCGGCACCTCGGTTGGATTGCTCACTCTTACCAAATCGGCAGCCGCCTGTTTGGGCTTGGAGGCGATACCAAGCAGACGGGCCACAACGTTGGTCGTTCCCGCCGGGATGATTCCAAGCGTCACGCCCGTTCCCGCTAGGCCGTTGGCCACATGATGGACGACACCGTCGCCGCCCATGGCTACGACTGTATTGAAGTCACCGCCGCTGGCGGCCGTTGCCATCGACTGGCTTTCGGCTGGGTCACGAGGCCAGGCAGGTTCGACCGTGTGAGACTCAGACAGAATCGTGACGATGTCTCGATGAAGGCCACCCGTGAATGCAGAGGCGGACGGATTGGCGAGGAGCAGGAGGCGAGACATGGTGGGGAAGGCCACGGCGACGAAGGGCTGGCTGCGGTTCGTCAGCGCTTCAAATGCTCACCGCTACGGATACCAGCTCGTCCCGGCCGAGCAGACCTGCGGCGGCTTGTAACGCCCTGGGTGCTTCGGACAGGCCGAATTCGTGGCTGACCATCAGGTCGAGCCGCTCATCGATTCCAAGTTGGCGAGTGGCCCAGTGGTATCCGGCCGAGCTCGCGCCGAAAGCCCCTCTGATGGTGAGTTCCTTGAGAACGACCACATCCGCGAAGAGTTGGTTGACCGGTTTCATTCCCTTGGTCGATCCGATTACGACCTGGCCGCCGGCTCTGACGAGATCCAGGGCGAGAGGGATGGCCTCGGGGTCGTCGCTGGTCACGTCGATGACGACATCTGGTCGAGAGCCGAGGCTATCGCCGACAGCCGCGGGTATGTCATCCAGGTCGCTGTTCACGGTCATGTCCGCGCCGAGCCGCTCTGCGACTGCAAGCCGTTCTGTGTCATCGGACAGACCGCTGACCCCTACCCAACCGGCGCCAACCGCCTTGGCTGCTACTAGGGCGGACAATCCCCTGGGACCTGGCCCGAGGATCATCACGTTGTCGCCAGGTTGAAGGTTGGGTATCTCCACGGCCCAAGTGAACCCGGTGGCCAGGGGGTGGGCAAAGGCGGCGACGGCGGCCGGAACATCATCTGTAACCGCATGCAATCTGGCGCCGTGGTCGAGGTAGAGGTATTCGGCGAGTCCACCCCAGAGCGCAGGCGGCTCCGTTGAAGGAATCCGACCGTACGCGTTGACCGGGTTCCTCAAGGTGCAGCTGTTCAGTCTGTTCTTGCATCTGCGGCAAGTACCGCATCGGATCGAACTCTCGACGACGACCCTTGTGCCGATCGAGAACGGAATCTGGCTCTCGTCGGCCTCGGCGATTCGGCCCACAACCTCATGTCCCAGGATGAGCGGGTAGGCCGTGTTTCTTGAGACACCCGACCAGGCCTGGACGTCTACACCAGAGAGAAGGGTCGACTCGACGGCCAACCATCCGCCGTCATCGATGTCGGCAACGGGGAGTCTGGTGGCTTGGAAGCGGTGCGGTTCGACAAGCACCATCGCCAATGCGGTGGGACTGGGCATGACTCCTTTCCGGAGATCGCGTGCAAGTGTACCGGCCGCAACTCGAGGCAAAATCCTCAGGCTGTTCGACAGGGCCCCGTGCGGTGGATCTGGGCTTAGTACTGCGCTCCATAAATACGATCACGTAGTGGCGGCCCAGGACGCCCCTGGCTTCGCCTTCCTCCTCGATGCAATTCGACCACTGCACCTACGTCCTCAGGCTGTGCCAGATGACGCCCTGGACTCCGCACTACAAAGACCGTATTTCCGAAACACAGTACTTAGGCTGGGTCGATGGCGACGCTACTGGTCAGAGACATCACCGCAATGGCGACGATGGACGACGAGTTGGGGGACGTCTTCGACGCGGAGATATTGGTGACGGACGGTTGGATCACCTCAGTCGCCCGATCTGGCTTACACCAGGGCCAGGTCGATCAGATGGTCAGTTTGCGTGACCACGTGGTCTTGCCTGGCCTCGTCAACACTCATCACCATCTGTACCAGACGCTGACCAGAGCCGTTCCTGCCGCCCAAGACGTTCCTCTGTTTGGTTGGCTGTCGGCCCTGTACCCCATTTGGGCTCGATTGGACTCCGAATCGGTGAGGCTGGCAACTCAACTCGGCCTGGTCGAGCTGGCGTTGAGTGGATGTACCACCGCGTTCGATCATCAGTACATCTTTCCCAACGGCAGTTCGATTGACGACCAGATCGAAGCCGCCGCGCCGGTCGGAATCCGGTTTCATGCTTCTAGGGGGTCGATGAGCCTTGGCGAATCGCAAGGCGGTCTTCCACCAGATTCTGTCGTGGAGTCGGAGTCCGCAATTCTCGAAGATTCCCAAAGAGCCGTAGAGCGATATCACGATCCAGAGCCCGGTTCGATGCTTCAGATCGCGCTGGCCCCCTGCTCACCTTTTTCCGTCTCTGGCGAGCTCATGCGCGAGTCGGCTTCTCTGGCTAGATCGCTTGGCGTGCGACTCCACACCCACCTGGCGGAAACCGCAGACGAGGAGCAGTATTGCAAAGAGCGGTTTGGAGCACGGCCGATCGCCTATGCGGGCCAACAGGGTTGGCTGGGCCCAGATGTCTGGTTCGCCCACGGCGTACATGTCAGCCCCGAAGAGGTCTCCGCAATGGCAGAGACCGGGACCGGAGTCAGCCATTGCCCGACGTCGAACATGAGACTGGCGTCTGGCATTGCTCCCGTCCAAGCCTATTTGGATTCCGGAGTACCTGTTGGGCTGGGTGTCGACGGGAGCGCTTCAAATGACTCGAGTCACATGCTTGCTGAAGTTCGCCAGGCGTTCTTGGTCAATCGATTGGCGTCCTCGCCGGAGCTGGACAACGGTCCGATGATGCCAGTCAGGCAAGCAATTCGGATGGCGACCGTTGGGGGAGCAGCGGTGCTGGGAAGGAATGACATCGGCCGGCTTGCCCCTGGGATGGCAGCGGACTTCTTCGCCATTTCCCTAGACGATCCCGCCTTCGCCGGCAGCCTCCACGATCCGATCGCCGCTGCGGTCCTGTGTGCGCCACAACGCGTCGATTTTTCGTGGGTGCATGGCCGAGCTGTGGTTGTCGACGGTCGAGTCGTCGGAGTCGACGTCGAGCGGTTGGTGGCCGACCACAATGCCGCGGCCAAGGCACTTCTGCTTGGTTGAGGTACCGGGAACCTCAAACAGCCCCGGCCATGGAACCCGAGTTGGACTCTGCGACCACCGGCTGGTCAGGTTGGTCCTGCAAGCCGGAGGGCTCCGGAAGGTCGGGTCCGATGAGGTCGAATTCCGATACGAACCCGGTTATATCGATCGAGACGTATCCACAGGACTCGCAACGGCGTCGCAGTACCCCCGCGGATCTGCCTTCTGTCCATAGGTGTTCATGACGCCTTGAGCGACGGGTGGCTTTTGGGACGGCCGGTTCTGGATCCTCGATCCACTCGACCTCGCCAACCGTCGGTTCGGTCGCAGGTTCGTCTCGAGCTTTTTCGATCTGCCGGCGCAGGAATCCCTGCCCCAACCCGGGGGCCGCGCTTTGCCCGAGGGTCCTATTGGCAAATGCCATAGGATCATCCGGGGTGAAATAGACGTTCTCGCCGCCGAGATCGAGAAAGAATCTGCTTGCCCCTGCTCTCTTGACCGTCAGATGGCCAAGAGGCCACGTCCAATGGTCGCCGTCGTTCGAGCGGACCTCGACCTGTTCTTCATCGAGGTACAACTTGACCCTGAATCCGGCATCCCCCGTGGATGCCATGTCGATCTGTCCCGGAAATGTGTGCATTGCTGGACATCCCCCATTCATGAATATCAATGTATGTCTCGTCCAGTGGTCACGCTATCACCGACAGTGACGATCACCACGTCAATCTTGTTGCTCCAACGGTGACTAGTGACCTGGCAGGAGGCGATCAGGAGACTGGTTCTGGTGCTTCAGGCGAGGAGTGAGCCGAGACTCTCGAGGCCCGCTACGAGGTCGTCGTCGCCTAACGCATACGAGAAACGGGCGTAACCGGGGGCTCCGAAAGCCTCTCCTGGAACAAAGGCCACTCCTGCCCCCTCCAAGACGATCGATGCGAGTTCCAGAGTGCTACCTGCGGTACGTCCATTGATGTCGCGTCCGAGCAGGTTCTTGAAGGATGGGAAGGCATAGAACGCTCCGGCCGGCTCGACACAGGTGACTCCTTCAATGGCCGAGAGCATTCGATACATGATCTGTCGCCTGCGATCAAAAGCCTCGCGCATTTTCAGTGAGATCGGAAGAGCGTCGTGGAGGGAAAGAGTGTAGATCCCGGTGGTCGCCGTATCA
>CALCCX010000216.1 GCA_937900165.1 uncultured Acidimicrobiia bacterium
TTTTTTTTTTTTTTCATGATCCGGCGACCCCCGAGATCTACACTCTTTCCCTACACGACGCTCTTCCGATCTTGACGATCGGCCCGTCGCGATCGGTGTCCCCCTGCCACCGTTGCTGCTTGCCAGCAGCAGGACCCGGTCGCCGTCGAACAACATGTCCTGGACCCAGGTGTCGTCAGGCAGCTGAATCGAATCGACCAGCCGGGGCTCACCGTCTTCGAGAACAACGAGGTGAAGACGATTTTGGGCGATCGCGAGAATTCGCCGACCGTCCGTCTTCACGAGATCAGGCTCATCGACCCCGACTTCCTGGACATTCGTCGTGCTGTAGTCGGTACCGGCCTCGAGGTCACCGGAACGCGCGGCGGCTTGCGGGGCGTCTGCGGAGACTTCTGCCGCCACCGTCGTCGCTGTTCCGAAACTGTCGAGGACGGCGATCCCGCCGTAGTTGCCGTCCAGCCCCCACGGACCGACAACATCCAGCGCGTTTGTCTGCAGGTGGCTCAAGAAGGTCTCGCATGCGTCGAAAGCACGAAGAGAGGCAATGAGGCTCGTATCGAGTCCCGGTCGACCAAGCTCGATGGTCGAGCGCGGCGAGGAGCCAGGTGCTGCCGTGCCGTCGGTCGCGCTGGTGCACGCGGTCGCGACCATGGCCATTGTGATCAGGGTGATGAAGAGTTTGCGCATTGCGGGAACCTTCCTGCGCCCAAGTGGCGTGTTCGTACTCCTGTGACGATCCCGTCGACCGCTGAGGTTCCCGCCGAACGAATATTTCCGCACGTGTCCAGTCACCCTGCGTCACCAACAACTCTGGTAGACGGCAACGTGCCATGGAGCGCCCTCCGCCGATCCGCCTTTCCAGTCGGCCCAACGACCGACCAACGTGAAACCTGCAGCCAGGACTCCATCGATTTCTTCGGCACGCCGCGGGCGCAGCTTGCACGTCCGTACGGAGCGAGACTGGTCGGTGAAGCGAATATGGCTCAGTCGATAGTGGCCGGCCGTGGCCGTCACTGCCGAGAGGACGACCGTAGAGGTGTCGACCACGATCGGTTCGATGAACGTCAGATCTCCTGGCGGCGCGAGTTCCTCGGTAACAAGCACCCCACCGGGGCGGACCAGCTCGCCCAACCTCCGAACGTGTTGGGTCAGGTCCGAGGCAGCAGTCAACAGGCCGAGCGGGGCAACCACAACATCGAAACTCTGCTCCGCGTCAGGCCAAGCGTCGGACACGCCGCAGAGTATGAGGGCTGAACGCCCGGCTGCCAGCTCCGCTATCCCCACCTCCGCGGCAGCAACATCGCGGGCAACACCAGGCCATGGCCGTCGCGGGTCGACCCCCAGAATCTCGCTGACCAGACTCGCCGACATCGGGCGAGGCTACCGTCACGACCACTGGCGCCGCATCGGGACCTGCCACACCCGGCCCCACCATCAGGCTCCTCCATCGGCGGAGACCGAACGTCAAGCGTCGACAGGGGCGACCGCAGGCAGCCTTGCCAAGCGGCCAGCAGCCCTGGCCGAACATCAGA
Source organism: uncultured Acidimicrobiia bacterium (assembly GCA_937900165.1). Taxonomy (GTDB): domain Bacteria; phylum Actinomycetota; class Acidimicrobiia; order Spongiisociales; family Spongiisociaceae; genus SZUA-232. The sequence continues at coordinate 1,533 of CALCCX010000216.1, forward strand.
TCCGACCGGGATGGGTATCTGGCGCCACTTTCGCGGCCACGAGTCGTAGCCGAACCTCAGCCCCCACCCACACAGGTTGCGCCGTTAGGCAGCCACTCTCGCGAGCATGCGTTCGAGGGTGCACGCCGAG
>CALCCX010000217.1 GCA_937900165.1 uncultured Acidimicrobiia bacterium
CCCAATGAGCGGATTGAAAATCGCGGGGCATGCGCGCGTCTGGATGCAGCGTTGACTGGGCATCCAATCGACTGCGCATCCAGGTGCGGGCGAGCGGGCCTAGGCCTCCGCCCCTATACCCCTATAGGTGTCCGGCAGAGTCGGAAATGTCACAGATTCGCTCCGAAATCTATCGAAAATATTTCGCGACCTTCGAAGAAACAGGGCTATTCGGGGAAGAGGCCACTTCCAAAGGGGTGAGCCCGGTATGAGCCGGTCGCGAAGCCGGGCAAATGCGGAGTGACCAAAGCTGACATGGCCACTGCTGCACGAGAAGTGCCACGCCACCGTGGTTGCACGAAGCCCTCTGCCTTCTGATTCGATGAAGTCGACGCAGGGCTGGCCGTTGGTCGCAAGGATCTAGAAGGCAGGCGTAGCCGAAACTACGTCGAGGACGACGACGCTGCGAGCGGCGTTCAGACCCCATTGAATTCACGATATGATCAGGCGGACAGAGCACTAGGTTTTTTCGGGACCGAGAACGCCTCGACACGGCTTGTATGCAGCAGATCGTCGATACAAGTGCCTGAACCACCGATGTAGGTCAACGGCTGCCGATCGGTGATGAGAGGAACCAGGACCGGTCCTTCGGCCTCCAAAGGCTGGCAGATTGCCTCGACTATCGACATGGCCGGCCCCCCAGATCTATCGCGGTACGGCCGTCATCAACGCAAGGGCGACGACCATCGCCTCCAACGGGACCGGGCTGTCTCCCCTTCGCTTGCATTCAGCGCTTGCGCGACTCAAGGAGTCTGCGAAGCCTAGAGGAAGGCTTTCGGTTGACGACGTAACCAACAACGTGACCGCCGGACCTCATGATACCCAGTGCCTCCTCGATGGGCCGGCGCAAGAGCCTCTCTCGTTCCGCCCATTCGACAGAGGGTTTGCGGCCGGATGAATCATCTGGGTCGTATGAAGGGTGTGCCAGCCACTCTTCAGCCTGTCGCCGATGTATTGGGTCGGTTTGGAGCCAGTCCAGCAACGCCGGCTCGATGTCGCCATACCCTGGTGGGGGTTCGTGGACTCGACCGCTAAGGCCGAGCCTACGAACCATCTTTTCTACGATCTCTAAGTCAGTTGTGATGTCGGTTTTCCTTTTGAGTTCAGTGATGAACCGTTTTGCATGGGAACCCCGATATCAGCGGGTGTCCAAGAGTTACACAAGATCGTTCCATTCCCGTACATACCATTTTCGCCTGGTGGTAGTGTCACCCAGGTGATGCTGTAGGCGCCCGACGGCACCGAGACGCAGCCTCCGGTGAGATTGTAGGTTGCGATGTGGGTGGGCATTGTCTGGTTGACATTCTGACCCCAGAAGACGCCACCAATTGTGAGGCAGCCGTCCGACGGATGCTGCTTACCGAACGTCTGCCACGTAGCCACATCCAATCCAGAGCCAACAACTGAGATCGTCGAATCGCCGTTCGTTCCGACCGCGCTCTGGGTGGCGTGGTATTGACCACGCCTTTGATGCCCCCGTTTCTGTTGGTGCAATCGATGACGTTGCCATCGAGAGAGCATGGCACGATGACCCGGCTGCCGTCCGCCCTTGTCAGCTCCACCGACGCCTGCTCAACGAGATCTCCCAGATCGGCACGGCCATCCGCCTGATCTGTCGCTATCACCGGTACGGCAGGGGCCCTTCATCCCTTTTGGTGTCCGTCAGAGGCGAAAATGTCGCGGACCTTCTGGGAACTTTTCGACTTTCGCCGTGGTGGGCCAAGTTTGTCGCTCAACGCCGGTCATGCGGTCGTGGTTCGTCTCCTGGCGGCAGGCCGCTGCTCGTGGACTCTGCCGTGTTGGTGGGTGGCTGCTCTGCCGGGCCGCGGTAGGTTTCCAGGCCAGGGTGTGTCTTGAGTTGTTGTTTGGCTCGGTGGAGGCGGGACCCTACGGCAGATCGCGTGATACCGAGGATCCTGCCGATCTCGACGTGTGGGAGGTCTTCGAGGGTGGAAAGGCAGACGATTTCCTGGTCCTGCGGGCTGAGTGTGGCTAACGCGGCGTGCACCGGGTGATCTGAAGCGTTGGCGGCCTCTGGGAAGTCGGCGGATGAGCGGCGGGCGTGTCGTTTGAGGCGATCGATCAGGTGACGATGGCGGTCTCGGCTCCTCCGTTGGTTGGCCGTTACTCGAAACGCAACCGCGAAGAGCCATCGCCTGGACGAATCGGCCTCGACGGCGTCGTCCACTTTTTGCCAAGCGGTGAGGTACGTTTGGGCTGCTGCGTCTTCGGCGTCTTCGGAACTGAGTGAACGTCGCCGGCAGAAGACCAGGATCTGGTCGAACATCGACTCGTAGAGGTCGTTGAACACCCGGCGTTTCTGGTCCTCCGTGGGCCTGGGGTGTCTCCGACGGCGGGTCATTTCGGCTCCGCCGCCAGTGCCTGGTCGGTAGGGGTGGGTTCGCGGGCCCCGGTGAGCTGTCTGGAAGTTCGAGGCTGTGCCGAAGTAGAGCACGGGCCGCCTACGGGCCGTGACAATGGTGGTTCCCGAAGATCCAGAACCCCGGACGCCGGGTCTCGACCGACTGATCGCCACGTGGGACGCTCGAATAACGGTGACCACAACCGTCGGAATACTTTCGGATCGTGGCCCGCTACCTGAGTTCGGCCGAGAAATAAAGGCACCGTATGCGGTATCCCGACCGCGGTGGGTGGATAGACAGGTTTCGCGATTCTGGGCACGACCGTTGACCCCCTGGCTGGCGTCAGTCCGTCACTTGGAGCGTAGCGCTGAAATCAGAATATGCGAGAGGAAATATTGCAGACGTCAGCAAAACCGAGCCCAGATTATGTTGATATCGCCTGTTCGTCTATCTCAGCTCTATGCCTAACGAATCAGAACACTATTTCAGTATGAGATTCTTAAATCTCATTGTTCTATACCAGAGTTTAGGAGAGGGATGTTGGTCTGCGAAACACGGGGTGGCCGAGCGGCGACAGGCCCGGTGTGACGGTGAGCGGGGCTGATCGGCAGTTCATCCCCAGATGCTGCCGAAACGAGGTACCGCCGGCAACCTCGAGGCGGAAGGGTCCAGTCGGCCAGATCGTCGAGCAACCCCCAGGCGACCCGCCTAGAGTCGGCCCATGACTCTTGGTGATGAGAAGTACCTGCTTTTGACGACCTTCCGCCGTGATGGTAGGCCGGTGCCTACAACGGTCTGGGCCGTGCCTCTCGATGGTGACGGCATCGGCTTTTGGACCAGCTCTGGGTCAGGGAAGGCGAAACGCCTCGCCCACACCGAGCGGGTCACTATCCAACCGTGCGACGTGCGCGGTCGGGTCACGGAGGGCAGCGAACCCACTGATGGAACGGCTCGGCTGGTCACCGGTACCGACTTGGAAGCCATCAGGGTCAAGGTGAAAGCCAAGTACGGGTTCATGACCAAGATCACGAAAGCGCTCGGGACTCTGGGCGGGTTCATCAAGCGCAACCGGATTCCTTACGGCGACCGCGGCGTGGTGATCACCCCGTCCTACTGACCTACGGGTTTTGGAAGCCGTCGCTCGGCAAAACGACGGCTGTGTGGCAGCAGTTACCGGTCCATGGGCGCCATCTCACCCGTCGCCGGCAGGGTGCTCGAAGGTGAGCCGATCTTCCTGGCCAGTCGCTTGCCGGCAATGGCCGAGGTGATGATTCCCACTGCCACCGCGGTTGTGAACGCGATGATTGGGCCTCGCGGGGCTCCCAAGAACAGCGTGGCGATACGGTTGGCGACCAGCCATGTGACTTGGAGAGTAACTAGGCCGATGCCGACCCCGACCGCCCAGGCGGTAACGAGGTCGGCACGGCCCGATGTATCCATTATTCGAAGGCCTCGAAGAATGGTGGGAACGTCCCGATGATACCAACGATGCCAAGGGCCAGGCCCCCGTAGAAGTAGGCCTTGAGGTCCACGTCCTTTTCGCGCCATAGGCGGTTGAGGACTGCCCAGGTCACGAGCCAGACCACAACTGCAATGGTGGTCTTTCCAGCGAGTGGGCCGACACCTTGACCCCACTCCCACCATCTCAGGAACTCCTTCACCCAGCTGCTGATCACCGCCAGGGTGGTCAACACACCAAGCGTGGCAATTCCCACCCCGGCCGAGAACATGGCCGCCGCAGCGGGCCCGTCCGGCTTGTCGGGGAGATTGAGGGCTGCCAGTTCCGGCGCCACGCCTGAATCGTCGTGACGGTCGGATGCTGTTTCAGTGTTCATGGTGTACTGCTCCTTCCGTTACTAGAGGATCGGGGCGATCTTGGCCAGGAATGCTCCGAAGGCGCCACCGACGACAGCCGCCGCAAAGGCGCCCACGAACATGACGATCACTGAGGTCCTGAGCCATGGCCGGGCGATGAGGCGCGGCCCGTAGTAGGTGATGATGAACGCCGCCGCGGTCGCCAGGATCGGCGCCGCCCATGAAATGTGTTCCTTCCATTCCATGCCGAATATGTGCCAAAGCTCAGTGTCGCCGCTCACGTTGGACTTCAAGAAGTCCCGCGGCGAGCAGGTCGGCCCCGGCACGACGGCGTCGACGCAACCCGCATAGGCATTTTCGCCGACCGGCGCCAGCTTGACTCGATACCACGGATACACGATCCAGGTCCCGGTAATCACCGTTGCCCAGGCGGCCGCGGCCATCCCCCAGACACCGATGCTGAGCCTGCGCATTCGCTCCGTGATGCCCTTGGTGGTCAAGTAGCCGGGTCGCAGACTCCACAACCCGGCGAGGCCACCTGCGAAGGCGAGGAGGAAAAGCGTGCCCAGAACGAGACCGTGAATCACCGTCCAGGTATCTCTGAAGGACAGTTCCACAGACACTCCTTTGTCGCTTATTCGAACCGTATGTGTCCCGCCTACCGACCTTTAGAGCACGATGCCCCTTTCTCTCCAACCGCGTGATCGTCGCTGGGGGATCAACCGTCGCGATCGCACATATCTATCAGACCGCCAGGTTGGGCTGCGTCTTGTCCTGCGCTGCCTCTGATCAGGTCCAGAGGTCTGCGATTGGAAGTCCGACCAGGCGATCGCCGAGACTGACCCGCCGGTCGCCGGTGTGGAAAATAACGCCGGCCACGAAGTCCTGTCCGACACGATCGAGTCGTCTGCGCAAGGTTGCCATCGGTTGAGCGTCGCCGGCTCGTGGCACCGTTGACGCCTTGACTTTGATTGCGACGACAAGTCCGTCGCCCGCTTCGAGGATTGCGTCGATCTCGAGCCTGTCCCGCATCCGAGGTGATGGAGTCTGGTGGTTGTGCTCGACCATGTGAGTTGCTTGGCAGGTCGGCGACTGAAAGGGAATCAGTGGCGGCATCAAGCTCCGTCTGGGAACAGATCTGTCTCCATGTGCCCGAGGGCCCGACCGATCGTAGATTTGTCGACAGCCAAATCGGCAATTTGTCGGACTCGAATTGCTCGTGGCGCATCCAGGCTGAAGGGCCTGCCCCCTACTCGACAACCACGATGTCGGTGCCGGAGCGGCCGAAGGTCTCGGGGGCGTAGATCTCCTCGGCTTTGGTCGGTGGGGTGACGAACGTGCCTGGAGTGGTGGCGCGAGTCAGGTAGGTGTATTCGTAGGTACCCGCATAGACGATCGTCGCAAAGGCCTCGGCCCGATCGTCGCGCAGGTTCTGGTAGTTGAACCATCGCCAGTAGTAGTACGAGGAGCGATTCGGAGTTGGATCCGGCTGGATATCTGGCGTGATGGCCAGGTTGGGGTTGAGCACTTCGAGGCCCGCCGGGAGCGGATCGACCAGAGCCACATGGGTCCTGCGACTGTCGGCCACCATCGTCAGGCGCACTCGAACTTCCGACCCGGCCTTGATGCGCCATACGCCGTCGTCGCCGAGTGTGACATCGTCGGGGTCGTCGACGCCCTCGTATGTACGAGACACCACAAAGCCGCGGTCGAGTGGATCGAGATCGAGGTCTGAGGGGGTGTAACGCAGTCCGAGCCGGTAGTAGAGCCGGCCGTCTGCGCCATCTTTGTCCACCACCAGGTCGCTGTCACCCTGAGCGATGAGGTCGGCCATCGGTACCAGCGTCTCATTGCGGTCAGTTGACCGTCCCTCGTAGGTGTGCTCGGCGGCGTAGATGTCGCCCAGCCACACTCGCGCCACGAAGTCTGGACCCTCGGCCTCGAAGGTGTCGAAGTAGTTGTTCAAGGCGAGGAGGATGAACGTGTTCTCCTGCATGTTGTCCCAGCGACCCCGCGTCTGGTTTCCAAGCAATCCGGCCACGACCTTCGGGATCAGGCCACTGTCCGGCCGCTCGGCGATGAGGGCATCCAGGATGACCCCGTCGGTGCGCCTGCTGGAGTGCAGGACCAGGTAGGCGTCTTCGCCATAGCTGGTTGCGAACGTGGCCGCGCCAGCGGTCTCGGTCGCCTGGTTGTTGAACAGCCGCTCGATTTCCCTCTCGATCAACGCTTCCTCGATGACGGTGATGCCGCTCACTGAAATTCCCCAGGGTTGCTCATCGAAATTCCTCACCTGGGGTGGGTCTGAATGTTAGTCGTTGTCTCCTTTGGGTCGCCGGCTGCGGTTGGCGGCTTGGTGGGCTCGGAGCCGGTAAGAGTCGCCGTCGATGGTGAACACGACGGAGCGGTGGAGTAGTCGGTCGAGCATGGCGGCGGCGATGGTGGTGTCTGAGAAGATGTCTCCCCACGAGGCGACTCCCCGGTTGGTGGTCAGGATGACGGATCCTTTCAGATAGCGCCTCGTGATGACTTGGAACAGTGCTGCGGCGTCCTCGGCAGGCATGGGGAGATACCCGAGTTCATCGACGATGAGAACACCTGGTCCGTTGAAGAACCGCATCGTGGCGGCCCATCTGCCTTCCAACGCGGCTTTGCGGCATCGGGCAGCGAGGTCGGCTGCGGTGGTGTAATACACCCGGTGTCCGGCGTCGACGGCGGCGTGTCCGAGGGCGATAGCGAGCATGGTTTTGCCGACGCCGGGTGGTCCGATGAACAGGACGTTGGTGGCGTCATCGAGGAAGCTGCAGGTTCCGAGTTCGCGGATCATTGCTTCATCGACCGATGGTTGGGCACCGAAGTCGAAGTCCGCGATGGTCCACGGTGCGGGGAAGTTCGCGAACCGCATCCTGGCGTTGTGGCGTCGTTGCTCGGTCGCTGCGACTTCGATGGCGAGCAACTGTTCGAGGAACTCGGTGTGACCCGTCTTGGTGTCACGGGCCGCCTCGAGTTGGGTGGGCAACGCTTCGGCTGCTGCTGTCAGTTTCAGATACGCCAGGTGGGCACGGAGCTGCTGATAGACCGAATCGGTGCTCATGACGCACCGTCCCTTCGGTCGATGTGGCGTTGATAGACGCCCAGGTCGATGACCGGAGACGCACCGTCGTCGCCGCCGATCTCGGCTGCGATCGCCACAGCCGCACCCGAAGGGGGACGATTCACTTTGGTTGGGCACGGCCGATCGGTCGTGAACGCCGCCAACACCACGTTCTCGAGCGCGGCGGTGTGCTGCGGGAGTCGGACGATCCGGCCGACGCCTCGGGGAGCTGTCTGGTGGGTCGCCACGATGCTGCCTGCAGGCGAGATGATCACCAACTCGTCAGAACCCAGACGCTGGTTGACTTTCACTTCGACGCCGACCAAGGCCGGTGGGACCGAGTAGCGGTTACCGTCAACGGACACGAGGGCGTTCGCAGCGACGATACGGGTGACCTCCGTGGTGGCGGGATACGCCAACTCCGGGAGAGCCAGCAGCGGTTCGCTGTCCCCGAGTTCGGCGGCTGTCGTGTCGCCGCGACGTCGGGCGTCGCCAATCGTGGCGCAGAACCGATCCAGTGACGCCTGCGCCTCGGCCAGGCCGCCCGCAGCGAGGGTCCGCCACCAGCGCTGGGTCAGATAGTGGATCTGTTTTTCCACGACGCCTTTGCGGTTCCCACGCCTCGGCGGGCACGGCACCACTTTGACGCCGTAGTGCTTCGCGACCGGCGCAAACGACGCCTGGATCTTCCCGGTGGCCGGGTTGATCACCGTCGCCATCCGGTCCACCCTCCACACCCGTGCGGTGCCGCCGAGGCGGCGCAGGATCTGATCGATGCCCTCCACCAGATGCGGCTGATCCTGCGAATACGTCAGCCATGCCCTCGTCTTGGACGAATGAGACAACGACCCGACCAGCATCGACACGTCGACTGTCTCATCCCACGGGCACGTCCCCAACTCGTCCCAGTCCCACTGGATCTCTTCACCCGGCGGATGGTCGATCACCACCGTCGCCCGGCCCTTCACACCGGAACACGCTTCACAATGCGGACGAAGATTCCGTTCACGCAGCTTGCGGGTGAACGTTGGATACGAACGGTCATAGCCGAGGTCTCGAGCATCGTCGAAGAGCACGGTCGCCCACACGCCGTGATCATCGGCCAGACGCTGCGCCACATACGCCTCGATCCGGTCGAACGGATCCTCGACAGTGCTCACCCGCGCCCCTGGCTGGCGGACACCAGCCAGATACGCCCGGACCGTCTTACGGTCACGGCCCGTGTGGCGGGCGATCTCAGAGATCGTCCAACCCCTCTTCGCCAATGCATGAATCTCCACGTCTTCCTCCTGTGTCAACATCAGGGGAGGGCTCCTCTCCTCGCCGGCCAGTCGTTGCTGACAGCCAGCTTGGAGAGGGCCCCACCCAATGACGGGTATCTCTCAGGAGGTGGGGAATTTCAGTGAGCAGGTCTGGGGAGTTTCAATGAGCGTGGTCAGTACGCTGGCGGCAAATCTTGTTAGATCGGAAGAGCACACGTCTGAACTCCAGTCACACTGATATATCTCGTATGCCGTCTTCTGCTTGAAAAAAAAAAAAAACAAACAGAAAAAATCCACTC
>CALCCX010000218.1 GCA_937900165.1 uncultured Acidimicrobiia bacterium
TCTTTGTTTTTTTTTTTTTTTTCAAGCAGAAGACGGCATACGAGATATATCAGTGTGACTGGAGTTCAGACGTGTGCTCTTCCGATCTGAGGCCCGGTCTGATGGTTTCAACGGTCACTGTTGAATCCGCAGGTTTGTCTCTGCCGGTTGAAATTCGACCTGGTGGAGACTTCAACGTAGAAAACGGTGTGATGGCGGCTGCGATCGCCTTGACCCTCGGAATCGAGCCGGAGGCCATAACAACGGGACTTGCCGCAATCGCCGCGGTGCCCGGCCGGTTCGAGGCCGTCGACTTGGGCCAGCCCTTCGTCGTCCTGGTTGACTACGCCCACAGCCCAGGAGGAGTCGAGTCGGCAGTTCGAGCCGTCCGAAAACTCGCCACGGGCACGATCATCGCGGTGGTTGGGGCAGCCGGCGACAGAGACGCTGCCAAACGACCGCTGATGGGCGCTGCTGCCGCGGCGGCCGACATAGCGGTCATCACATCGGACAACCCTCGATCAGAAGATCCCGATTTGATCGTATCCGAGGTGGTCGCCGGCACCGTTGGTGGAGGTGCCCTCGTGTACGTTGAACCCGATCGTGGGGTTGCCATCGCCAAGGCACTTGACCTGGCAGGTCCAGGTGACGTGGTCCTGATCCTCGGCAAGGGACATGAACAGGGCCAGGAACTTGGCGACACGGTCATACCGTTCGACGATCGTGAGGTGGCTTCTCGTCACTTGGCAGACCGTTGGGCATCATGAGGGAGCTTGACCGATGATCGCGCTGTTGATTGCCGCGACGCTCGCCCTGTTGATTTCGATTCTCGGCACTCCGCTCGCGATCAAGTTTCTCCGTCGGAACAACATCGGGCAATTCATCCAGGCCGAAATCACCGGCCATGCCCACAAACAGGGCACGCCGACGATGGGAGGGGTGGTGATGGTGGTGGCCGTCGTGGTGGCCTATCTGGTCGCCCACATCGCGCTGTGGGACTTCGGCGTAGGCCCGACTTTCGACATTGAGCCGCTGCGGGCGGGTGGCCTGCTGGCGATCCTGGCCCTGGTCGGGATGGCGGCGATCGGGTTCATGGACGACTACATGAAGACCCGCTTGAAGCGCTCGGTCGGTCTTTCCAGGCGCGGCAAGTTCCTCGGGCAACTCGCCATTGCCGGAGTGTTTGCCTGGGGTGCCGATTGGGCCGGAGTGTCCACGGAGCTTGCCTTTGTGCGGGGATTGGGCATCGACCTCGGGGTGTTCTTCTTTGTCTTGGTCTTATTGATGCTCACCGGTTTCGCCAACGGGGCCAACCTCGCAGACGGGATGGACGGCCTGGCGGCCGGCTCGGCCGCGCTCATGTTCGGCGCATTCACGATCATCGCCTTCTGGCAGGCTCGCAATCCGGCGCTCTACGACCGGGCCCTCGACCCCCGGGAGTTGGCGATCGTCTCAGCGGCCATGTTGGGAGCGATCCTCGGGTTCCTCTGGTGGAACGCTCCGCCGGCGAGGATCTTCATGGGTGATGTCGGATCGAACGCCATCGGTGGGCTACTGGCCGCGCTGGCACTCCTAACCGGTACCCAGCTCTTGCTCATCGTCCTGGCCGGCCTGTACGTCGCCGAGACAGCTTCGGTGATCATTCAGGTTGCGTTCTTTAAGGCGACCGGCAAACGAGTGTTTCGGATGGCACCGTTCCATTTCCATTTCGACCTGGCTGGATGGCCAGAAACCACGGTCGTCATCCGGTTCTGGATCCTGGCCGGGATCGGTGTGGCTTTGGCACTCGGCTTCTTCTACGCAGACTTCATCAGTAGAGGCGGCCTGCTCACCCGAGGCGTGTTGTGAGCACCGCCTTGATCCTCGGCGCCGGGGTTTCCGGTACCTCCGCGGCCAGGTTGCTGGACTCGAGAGAAGTAGGCGTGAGGTTTTTCGACGACCGAGCATCCGTCGTCGAGCGGCTCGTGAGCGGTGGAATGCGAGCGGATGGGGCGCCCTGGTCTGACGCGATGTTGGATGGGGTCGACCTGGTGGTCGTCAGCCCTGGTTGGGCACCGGGCACAGAGCCGATAGTCGCGGCCCAGGAGCGAGGTCTGGCGATCGTCAGTGAGATCGAATTGGCCATTCCCGATCTTGATTGCCCTTTGGTCGCCGTCACCGGCACGAACGGCAAGACGACCGTTACCGAGCTGATCGCTTCGATGGGCGAGGCAGCGGGGATGGTGGTCGTTGCCGCCGGCAATATCGGACGTCCATTGACCGACGTCGTGGGCGAAAGAGTCGACGCGATCGCGCTGGAGATGTCGAGCTTTCAGCTCTACTGGACCGAATCGTTGTGTCCGACTGTCGCGGTCGTGCTCAACGTCGCTGCCGACCATCTCGACTGGCACATGGGTCTTGATGCGTACCGCGACGCCAAGGCCAAGATTTTCGCCCTTCAGGATGGGTCTGACGTGTTGGTGTTCGATGTCGACGATGACGGCGCGGTGTCTTTGGTCAAAGAGGCTGCTTCCAGGCGTATCCCGATCTCCGGGCGCCATCTGCCGGTTGACGGCTACGGCGTGGACGAGAATGCTCTGGTTCTTCCGGGAGGTTCCGTCCCGATCGAGAATCTCAACGTCTCGGACGCGACATTCCTGGCTGATCTTGTCGCGGCTGCCGCCGCCGCCCATGAGATCGGAGTATCCCATGAGGCGATTGCCAAGGCCGCGGCTGAATTTGTCCCATCGGCGCACCGCAGGACGCTGGTTGGTGAGTGGGAAGGGGTCAGGTGGTTGGATGATTCGAAAGCCACAAACCCTCACGCCGCTCTCGCGTCGATCAACGCCTACGAGTCGGTGGTCCTGATTGCGGGTGGGCGGAACAAGGGTTTGGACATCGCTCCATTGGCCGTAGCCGAATCGGTGCGATTCCTGATCGCCATCGGGGAGGCGGCCGATGACCTCATCTCTGCGTCCGGGGAGCGGCCGACCAGAAAGGCAGGCTCAATGGAAGAAGCCATCGAGCTAGCCGAATCGGTGGCGATCGCCGACGATGTCGTGCTGCTCGCTCCCGGGTGTGCAAGTTTCGATATGTATACGTCATACGGAGAGAGAGGCGACGCGTTCGCCAAATCCGTCAGAAAGATGAAGGGCGAACGATGAGTGCCAGAGTTACCTCGATCACCCATCTGCGTACCGCCGCCAAACGCCGGGACAAGGTGCAGGGTGCGAATTCGCGCCTGGCCGCCGCCGTTCTGGTCGTCGTAGGGATTCTCACAGTCATTGGGCTTGGCGCCACCCTCTCCGCTTCTTCAGTTCTTGGGCTGCTGGAAGCCAACGATCAACTCGTGTTCTTCAAACGTCAGGTTTTCTGGGTCGCCACCGGTGCCGTAACGATGTTCGCGGCAATCAAGGTCCCATATGGCTTCTATCGCAAGATGGCCGTGCCGCTATTGCTCCTCTCATTTGGAGGACTGTTCCTGGTTGAGATGGTGGGGGTCAGCGAGGGCGGTGCCAAGAGTTGGATCGCGGTCGGTTCCTTTAGCGCCCAGCCTTCTGAATTCGCCAAATTCGGGGTGATCGTCTTCATGGCAGCGACGCTTTCCCGAAAGGCGAAACTGTTAGACGGGTTTTGGCACTTCCTAGCCCCCGTGGCCGCGTCGGCCGGTGTGGTGATGCTGTTGGTTCTGAGGCAGAACGACCTTGGTACGACCCTGGTAATCGCTGCGGCGGCCGGGGGAGTTCTCATTGCATCGAGGACCCCGCTGCGATATATCTTGATCACCTCGTTGGTAGGTGGAGGCTTCGCCTTTGTGTCCGCAGTCTCAGAGCCCTATCGCAGGGCCAGACTCTCTTGTTTCCTCAACCCGGAGGCCGATCCGCTCGGAGCGTGTTTCCAGTTGACCCAGAGTCAGCTAGCCCTCGGGAGCGGAGGCATATTTGGGGTGGGGCTCGGCGCCAGTCGGGCCAGGTGGTCATACTTGCCCAACGCCCACACAGATTTCATCTACGCGATCATGGGGGAAGAAACCGGCTTTGCCGGGGCCTTGATGATTCTGGTGATGTTCACCATGCTCACAGTATTCGGCATAACGATCGCGCACCGCTCTTCTGACTCGTTTGGCCGCTTGCTGGCGGCTGGGATCAGTGCCTGGCTGACCGCCCAGGCACTGATCAACATTGGCGGAGTAGTAGGTGTGATCCCGATCACCGGGCTACCACTGCCATTCGTCTCGGTTGGCGGCAGTGCGATGGTTACCGCAATGGGGGCGGTCGGGGTCCTGATAAACATCGCCCAGAACTCCGGCGGGACCAAGGCCAGGGCGTGACTCTGGCGATCGCCGCCGCAGGCACCGGCGGACATGTCTTTCCCGCCTTGGCCGTTGGCCAGGCCTTGGTGGACCTTGGCGTCGAACGCGACGATGTGTTGTTCGTCGGAGGTGATCGGTTGGAGGCCGAAGTGTTTCCTGGCAACGGATTTCCGTTCTTCGCGGTTGAGGTCCGCGGTCTGCAACGTCGTCTCACCTTGGCCAACTTGGCGGTCCCATGGCTGGTCGGCCGGGCCAAACGCCGGCTGGTCTCCCGATTTCGCGACGCGGGAGTCAAAGCGGCGCTCGGCTTCGGGAACTATGTGACGGTGCCATTCGGCTGGGCTGCGAGTTCGCTGGGGATACCGTTCTTCGTCCACGAGCAGAACGCCCACGCTGGACTTGCCAACCGAGTGGCGCAGCGATGGGCGACCAAGACGTTTGTGTCTTTTCATGACACTCGCGGCTTGAGCGATCAGGTTCTGACCGGCAACCCGGTTAGGGCTCCGTTCGTGGAATTCAATCGGCAGGAGCTGAGGGCAGAAGCGTTGACCCGATATGGACTGGACAGCCGGGTCGTTACAGTCGGTGTCTACGGCGGTAGTTTGGGAGCCGGGGCAATCAACGAAGCGGTCGCGACCATGGTGGCCGAATGGTCTGGACCCTCGGTGCAGATTCTTCATCTGGTCGGTTCTCGCAACATCGACGCAGTGGCCGAATTCGCAGAAAAGGCCGGAGTGGCGAGACGGACCATCGGATTTGAGGACCGAATGGAGCTGTTCTTTGCCGCCAGCGATCTGGTCATCGCCAGGGCGGGAGGAGGTGTGGCAGAAATCACGGCGACGGGGACACCTTCGATTCTGGTGCCTGGTGGGTTCGGGTCAGACGGGCATCAGGAGGCGAACGCCACCGCGTTGGCCGAAGCCGGCGCCGCGGTTGTCGTGCAAGAACAGGAGCTGGCGACTCTGGCTGAGATCATCGGCGATTTGGCAGCCGATCACGAGAAGCGAAAGACCATGGTCCGCGCCGCGCTGGCTTATGCTCGTCCAGGCGCAGCTGTGACCATTGCCAAGAAGCTCATGGAGGCCGCAAGTGACTGATCCAAGCCTTCCGCACCGTATACACCTCGTCGGGGTGGGCGGAGCCGGAATGAGTCCATTGGCCAAGCTGTTGACGGCCAGAGGTCACCAGGTTTCGGGTTCAGATATTCGCCTGTCGCCTACAACCCAGAATCTTTCCGATCTCGGCATCGACATTTGGGAGGGCAGCAATCGAGAGGCGATGACCGACGTCGACCTCCTCGTCGCGTCTTCTGCCGTTCCGGACACCGATTGGGAGATGATCGCGGCTGCCGAGGCGGGGGTGGTGGTATGGCGGAGACCGGAGTTGTTGAATGAGTTGACGGCCATGGTACCGACAATCGGCGTGACCGGGACCCATGGAAAGACCACTGGCGCTGCGATGCTGGTCGCCGCCTCGAAAGGTGCAGGCTTGGACCCTTCTTTTGTTGTCGGCGGGGAGTTGAAGGACCTCGGTACCGATGCCCACCTCGGATCAGACGACCTGATGGTTTTGGAAGCCGACGAGGCGTTCGGGACTTTCACCCATCTGAAGCTCAGGGGTCTAACCGTTACCAACGTCGAGTCAGATCACCTCGACTTTTACGAATCGTTGGATCGATTGGAGGACACTTTCACTGAAGTTGTCCGGAACGTCGATGGACCGGTGTTGGTCGGAATCGATGACCCTGGTGGCCGGAGACTGGCTGAACGAACCGGCCGCACTACCTATGGAACCGCCGGCGATGCCGTCTGGCGATTAGACGGTTTGGTCGAAGGCCGCAGCAAGGTGAGCTTCGATTTGGTCGGGCCGTCCGGATCGACTCCGGTCGTCGTAGGGCGTCCCGGTCTGCATATGGCACGCAATGCATCTGGTGTTTTGGCGCTGCTCGGCGAGTTGGGTCACGATGTCCGCGCCGGCGCGCAAGCTCTGCGAAACTTCGGTGGCGTAAAACGGCGGCTCGAAACCAGGGCCAAGATCGCCGGTGTCACGATCGTTGACACGTACGCCCACCATCCCACAGAGGTCGCTGCGGACCTGAGAGCTTTGGCAGGCAATCAATGGAACCGCATCTGGGCAGTCTTTCAACCTCACCTCTATTCGCGCACCGAGATGTTGGCGGGTGAGTTCGGCGCTGCACTAGCCGGAGCGGACGAGGTGGTGGTCACCGACGTATACGGGAGTCGCGAAACACCTCGTCCTGGGGTCAGTGGCAAGCTAGTGGCAGACGCCGCGATCGCCAGATCTGGTGCGAACGTCGAGTACGTGCCTCACCGGTCAGACGTGGCTGGGTATCTCGCCAACCATGTCGAGGCCGGAGATCTGGTTCTCACGATGGGGGCAGGAGACATAACCCTCGTCCCAGACGAGTTGGCCGCATTGCTTGGCGCCGATCGTCGCGCCGGGGAGTGACCCATGCCCACCTTGGACTCGTTGATCGCCAAGGGGCTGTTGGCCGAGGATGTGCCGATCGGTCGGTTGACCACCTACAAACTGGGCGGCGCCAGCCGACTGTTCGCCGAGGTCGTGGACCTGGAAACACTAACCACGGTCGCTGGCGCGGCGAGAGCTGAAGATATGCCGATACTGGTGATTGGCCGCGGCAGCAACCTGTTGATATCCGACCACGGCTTTGAAGGCCTCACCCTGCGCCTCGGCGGATCATTCACCAACATTGAAGTGTTAGGTGCAACCGTCGTTGCCGGCGGAGCAGTGGGTCTGCCTCAACTTGCCAGACAAGCAGCCAGGGCCGGGCGAGGGGGACTCGAGTGGTGCGTTGGTGTGCCTGGTTCGGTCGGCGGCGCGGTAGCCATGAACGCCGGATGCTTCGGCACCGAGACTGTCGATGTACTGCTGGATGCCACGATACTGGAGCTGCCGACGGGCGACGTTGGCGTGCGTGGACCATCGATGTTGGCCATGGAGTATCGAACGAGCGCACTCACATCTCAAGACCTCGTCTTGACGGCCAGGTTCCACACCGAAGTAACCGAGACCGAAGAGGCCGAAGCCAGGATGAGGGAAATCACGAGGTGGCGGAGAGACAATCAGCCGGGCGGGACCTTCAACGCCGGAAGCGTATTCAAGAATCCGCCAGGTGACGCGGCGGGGCGGCTGATCGATGCGAGCGGCCTCAAGGGAACGCAGCAGGGGGATGTTTCTGTGTCGGGGCGCCACGCCAACTTCTTCGTTGCTGGGCCTGGTGCTTGCGCACAAGATGTCTACGAACTTGTGAAGATCGTGCAAACGAGGGTCCTCGCGTCCACTGGAATCTTGTTGGAGCCCGAACTCCGAATGGTGGGCGATTTCGAATCCTCTGAAACAGGAGTGGTGGCGTGACCATCGATCCCCGGATGGCTGCTCGGCGCCAGGACGTCGCAGAGTCGAGAGCGAGAATCGACCTTCGCAGGTTCCTTTGGTTGGCGGTGGTTCTTGTAGTGATCGCAGTGATCGTTTGGATACTCACATCACCATTGATGTCCGTGCGGACGATTACGATTCTCGGAGCTTCGAACGCCGATCCGTCACAAATTCTCACCGAGCAAAATGTCGTGGATGGGCGGCCGCTGATCGCGATTCGCCCTGGCAGAGTCGCCGAGGCCCTGGAGACCGACCCTTGGATCAAGGCTGCGTCCGTTGAGCTGGTATTCCCTGATACGGTGGACGTCAACGTCGCGGAGCGGGTAGCGGTTGCCTGGGTGAGCCTTGGCGACAAATGGGGGTTGGTGGCCGAAGACGGCGTCGTCTTGCAATACGGGGAACGACCCCAGATCGATCCGCTCGTCGAACTCATCGGCAACGACCCGGGTTTGGGTGAGAGCGTTGTCGAGGTTTCGATAGTGGGAGCGATCGAGTTCATCTCCGCCCTGCCTGTTGAGTTGGCCGCGGCAACCTCCGTGATCGAACGGGATGGAGAACTGTGGGCCTCCGTGGGTGTGAGGCAGGTGCGGCTTGGCCGTGCCATCGACATGACGGCCAAGGCAGCCGCCGTCTCCGCCCTGGTGGATTCTGAGCTCGAGGGCGTTATTGACGTGATCGCTCCGGCTCGCCCTGCCATCTGGGCGCTGGAACCGCCTGACGATTCGAATGATGAATCAGACCTGGCCGACGGGGATGGCGAGCCCTCGGCCGACTCAGGATGACCCTAGATCTCTTGTTGAGGGTGAGGGCTTAAAGCTTTACTCGTGCATGAGGCTGTGCGTAAGCTCTAGTTGAACTAGAACCCTGCCGGATCTGGCGGACGTAGAAATGCGCCAAATTATCGATCTGGCTGGTGCAGGGCGTACCGGGGCCGGATCGGCCGGTCAGGTAGTCACGCCCGCTCGACGTACGAAGGACACGAAATGACCACGAGCCGTCCCCCAAGTGGACCTCATAGCTATCTCGCCATGATCAAGGTCGTTGGCGTTGGAGGTGGAGGTGTAAACGCCGTCAACCGCATGATCGACGCCGGCCTCAAGGGCGTCGAATTCATCGCGGCCAACACCGACGCTCAGGCGCTGCTCATGAGCGACGCCGACGAGAAACTCGACATCGGACGAGATATCACCC
>CALCCX010000219.1 GCA_937900165.1 uncultured Acidimicrobiia bacterium
GCGCGCCATGCGCGCCCGGGACGGCATCGAAGACGCGATTGCGGTGGTGGCGGCCACCGGCGGTTCCACCAACGCGGGCCTGCATCTGCTGGCGGGCGCCCGCGAATTCGACATTGCCTGGACCATCGATGGGATCGGTGACCTGATCGCCAAGACGCCGGTTCTCACCGACCTCTCGCCTGCCGGCCCCGACTATGCGGTTGATCTCCACGAGGCCGGCGGCGTCCCACGCGTGATCCGCAAACTCGTTGAAGGGGGTTTCCTCAACACAGACAGCCGGGGGGTCGAAGGAAAAACTATCGCCGAGATGGCCGAGTCTGCCATTGAAGCCGAGGATCAGAAGGTCGTCCGTTCGACCGCGGCGCCGGTTAAGGAGTCGGGGGGTATTCGCGTCTTGCGGGGGAGCCTCGCTCCCGATGGCTGTGTTGTGAAGCTCGCTCGCCACGATCGTGAGCAACACCGGGGTCCGGCGATGGTGTTCGACTCGGAGGAGGAGGCCTACTCGGCGATCAAGGCCGGCCAGGTCACTGCGGGGTGCGTGGTGGTCGTCCGGTATGAGGGTCCGGCCGGCGGTCCTGGGATGCGCGAGATGCTCCAGGTGACCGCGGCCATTGTCGGCGAGGGGCTCGGGGAGAGTGTTGCATTGGTCACAGATGGCCGTTTTTCTGGTGCGACTCGCGGAATGATGGTCGGCCACGTCACCCCTGAGGCCGTTTGTGGTGGGCCGATCGCCCTCGTCCAAGAGGGCGACATGATCTCGATCGATGCTCGGTCTGGAACTCTCGACATCGAGATCAGTGATGAAGAGGCGGACCGACGGCGCGCCGGCTGGTCGCCACCCGACCCAAGGTACGTGGGCGGCGTACTCGGCAGGTACGGGCGAACCGTAGGGTCGGCCAGCAATGGCGCCGTACTGACCGTCTAGAAACGTAGGGAGTCGTATGAGCCAAAGCCCAAATAGTGTGAATGTAGACCAGGACGTGGAAGTTCTGATGCGGGATGGGTGCAGTCTCCAAGCCGATGTCTATCGGCCTGCCCAAGCACCCGAAGAGCTGCCTGTCCTCGTCCTCAGAACACCTTATGACCGCAGGGTGACGAACCAGACCGTGATGGCTCCGGCCGAGTGGTACGCGTCGCAGGGGTTCATCGTCGTGTGCCAGGACGCCAGGGGGCGGTTCGCTTCCGATGGGGAGTTCGATCCGTTCACCAACGAGGCGCTCGACGGTCACGACACCGTGGAGTGGGCAGCTCGGCTTGGCGGGTCCACCGGCGAGGTTGGCCTTTACGGAGCTTCATACGCGGGGTACAACCAGCTCCTGACGGCGGTCACCAGGCCGCCATCGCTCAAAGCCATCGCTCCGGTGATCTCAGGGTCGGACCTGGCGTCTGAGTGGATCTATCCCAGTGGCGTCCTCAACCTCAACTTCGTGGTGTGGTGGTCGGCGTTTCTGGGCCTCGACATGGCCAAGCGGTCAGGCGACGATGAGCATTTTCAGGCCTTGGCGGCGATAGTGGCCGACCCAACGGCAGCCCTGGCGCTTTCGCCGAGTGCGGTTGAGCCGCTGATGAAACTCCCCTTTTACCGCCGATTCATTGGTGCGGAAGTCGACGACGACTGGTGGTCTGAGAACAGGGTTTTGAGCCGGATCAGCTCGATCGACGTTCCGACGATTCTGGTCGGCGGCTGGTACGACGTGTTCAACGAAGGCTCCATAGCTGCGTTTCGCCAGCTTGCAGAGACATCGGATGAGCACCGGCTCCTGATCGGACCGTGGTGCCATGTCCCGTGGAGCGCTTACATGGGGGACCTCTCATACGGTGGGCAAGCCTGGGGCAACGTTGTCGACCACGCCGTTGCCGGCTTCTTCCGGTACCACCTCAAAGGCGAGGGCAAGCCATCCGAATCACCGGTCAGCTATTTCACGATCTTCGACAATGTTTGGGCCGAAGCGGACCAGTGGCCACCGGGAGGAACCATCCCACGTAGGTGGTTTCTCGGATCTGAAGGGCTGGCGAATTCCGCCGGAGGCGATGGCACGCTGACGGAGGAACCCTCTGCGGGGGACTCGCCTGACTATTTCGTCTACGACCCGGCCGGTCCTGTGCCAAGCCTTGGCGGGTTCTCCTGCTGCTTTGAGGAGGTGGCGCCGTTGGGGCCGCGGGACCAGCGACCTATCGAGGCCAGACGAGATGTCCTCGTTTACACGACGGAGCCACTCGACGAGTTGCTGCTCGCCGGCCCAGGGTATGTCGACGTCTGGATATCGACCAGGGCGGTCAGCGCCGACTATTTGGTTCGGCTTTGTGTTGTCGAAGAAGAGGAATCGATCAACATCTCCGAGGGTATCGTCAGCCTGAGCGAGGAGGAGATCGCCGAGACAGGCGACAATGGCCTGCAGCTCCGTATCAGCTTGCGGAACATTGCTGCCAAGGTTCGAACCGGAAGTCGCCTTCGCCTTCACATCACGGGTGGGTCATTCCCGGCCTTTCCGATCAACCCTCAAACGGGCGGTACGTCACCAGACGGGCAGCCGTCACCGCCCGCACCGGCCAGTCACACGGTTTACCACGACGAGACCAGACCCTCACACCTGGAACTCACGATCCTCCCTATTGGCGACGAGGCCTCGAACGCCGGCTTTCGGCGCATTGGCATTTAGGCACCCATCAAGCGATGCTTCAGGCGTGGCAAAGCTGATCAACGAGGCCGAGTTCGCCTTCCTGGCCGAGATTGACAGCTGCACGCTATCCAATGCCATTGAGCAGCATCAGGTTCGGGATCGGGATCAGGGGTATTTGGGCGGCGAAATCCGATGTCTCTTTCCCGAATTGCCGAGAACTGTTGGGTACGCAGTGACGGCCAAGGTCCGCAATCGTCGCGGCGAACCCGGGGATCCCGAGGGCAACTGGCGACTTTGGGAACACCTCGAATCTGCTCCCTCACCAGCCGTACTCGTGTTCGAAAGTACCGACGACGTGCCCGACCGCTGCGCCCACTTTGGCGAAGTGATGTGCACGTTTGCAGTTCGACTGGGAGCAATCGGTCTGGTGACCAACGGCGGCGTCCGTGACCTGGCCGAGGTGCTCGACGCCGGCTTCCAGTATTTCGCTCCGTTCCAGACGGTTTCGCACGGCAACGCCGAAATCTATGACGTGGGCTCCACGGTTCGAATATCTGGAGAAAACATCGAGTCTGGAGAGCTCCTGCACGGTGACAAACACGGAGTCCTGAAGATTCCTCAGATCGACATTGAGGATCTTCGCAACAGCGTCTCAAACGTGTTTGCGGCCGAGAGAGAGTTGATCAACTTTGTGAAGTCCGATGCCTTCACTCTGAGCGGAGCAAGAAACCTTGGGGGATATTCGGACGGGTGATTCCCGTCATATCGCGGTGTGACCACCGTCGACATTCAAGATGTGCCCGGTAACCATGGCCGAAGCGTCCGACGCCAGATAAACGACTGCGCCCGCGAGATCACTCGGCTCACCCAAGCGACCGAGTGGGATGTTTCCAAGGAAATAGGCCTCGACGTCAGGATCCGCCTTCATCGCCGTTTCGATGAGGGGAGTGCGGAAGTGGGTTGGCGCGATTGCGTTTACCCGGACACCACGGTCGGCCCACTCGATGGCGAGCTGTCTCGTCAAGGCGATCAGTCCACCTTTGCTCGCGCTGTAATTCGCGTTTCCTGTCGTTAGGCCGACTTGACCGGCAATAGATGTGATGTGGATGATGCTTCCGCTACCGCGCTCGAGCATATGGGCCCCGACCGCACGATCGAAGAGGAACGTTCCGGTCAGGTTGACATCGATGACACGATTCCAGGTGTCCAGTGACATCGATTCGGCGGGAGACCTCCGTGCTATACCAGCGGACGTGACCAAAATGTCAATGGCTCCGTGATGGTCGATCGCAGCGTCGACAGCCTCTTGTACGTCGGCTTCTTCGGATACATCCGCCACCGATATGGAAACTCGCTCGACGAGATCTCGAAGAGAATCGGCGGCTGTCTCAAGGCCCTCCTCGTCCACATCGATTAGCGCCAGCGATGCTCCGGCAGTGCCAAGCGCGATCGCCGCAGCCGACCCAATCCCCGATGCTGCACCGGTGACCAAGGCCACTCTGCCCTTCAGATCAAAGATTTCCACTCTTACGCTTTCTCGACGATTTGGCAATGCACGAATAGGCCGTCAGTACATCAAGAAACCACCACTGACGTTGATAGTGGCACCCGTGATGTAGCCGGCATGTCGGCTCGCCAGGAAAACGACGGTGCCCGCGATCTCTTCGGGCTCGGCCACATATCCCAGCGGTGTCGCGGCCTTCATCGCTTCGTAGACTTCAGGATCGAGATCGGTCATGAGCATGTTGGAGTGCGCCTGGCCAGGCGACACAGAATTCACCGTGATGCGATGCGGACCATATGCCCGGGCAAGGCCACGGGTCATCGAAACGACCCCTCCTTTGGACGCGCTGTAGACAACCGCACCTCCGAAGCCACCCGTCCACCAACTCTGGGAAGTAAAGGTCACAATCCTTCCGCCCTGACCGGCTTCGACCATGGCACGGCCCGCAGAACGACAAAGAAAAAAGGCCGCCTTCAAGTTCAGGTCGTGTTGATTGTCCCAATCTTCTTCGGTGACATCGTCGATGTTGTCTCTTCGCCTAAGTACCGCCGCGAGGTTGGTCAGGACGTACAGACCGCCAAGTTCATCCAGTGCTCGATCGACAAGCCGATCGTGAGTCTCCAAATCGGCAAGGTCCGCAACGACCGCGATATGGCCTTCTCCATCAAGACCCGCGACAAGACTTTCGAGCTTGGCGTGATCACGGCCCACTGCCATGACCTTCGCTCCGGTTGCCGCGAATGCCTCCGCTACAGGACGACCAATTCCCCCTGTTGCCCCGGTAACGACCACACCTTTCCCCTCAAGGCCTGCTCCAAGGTTCCAGCCAGCCACGATCTATTCAGCCCTCATTCGGCTTCAATCCAAGCCCGTTCGCCGTCGATGACGACCACCTGGCCTGGCTCCGGTGCCAACGCGACCCGGCTACCCGTTGAGTCGGCTTCTCCAACCAAGGACAGGAAGTCGAGGACATCAGGACTCGAGGCTTCAAGATAGTGACTGGCTATCACCGTCTTCACTGATAGCAACTCCGCGGCCACGGCCGCCTCACGAGGCGACATTGCACCCTCGAGAATCTCGGCCGGGCCCGGAACCTGCGACATGATCGCCGTTGGCAGGGCACATCCAAGGAGGGCGACCGTCGGTTCGTAAAACTGACCGATCATGGCCAGACCGGGGAAGATCGCCGAGTCGCCCCAGTGGTAGATTCGGACGCCAGGTTCGACCTCGACGACGTAACCCAGAGCCGTGCCTGGCACCACGGTCCCATCGGACAATGTCGCTTGCGACCAGTGATGCGACTCAAGATCGGAAGAGCGTCGTGTAGGGAAAGAGTGTAGATCTCGGTGGTCGCCGTATCATTAAAAAAAAAAACAAAAATGATGCTGCCCACCGCCCACACTCTAGACAACACCTCACAACAAAACACACAATATCTCTCTGTTTGACCTCATCTTGTATCGAGAGT
>CALCCX010000220.1 GCA_937900165.1 uncultured Acidimicrobiia bacterium
ACGTTTGTCGTCAACGAGATCCTTGGACTCGAATCCCAAGGTGTGGATGTGTCGATCAAGGCGATCGGGTACCCCGCCGAGTCTCGATTCCATCGCACCATCACCGATGTGCGCGCCCCGGTTGGATACCTTCCCGACCCCCGCCGCCCAGCTACCGTTGCAGCGACGTTCGAGATGCTACGTGACCCCGGCTGGGCGTCCGCTCTTCCTAGGGCGCTCGACTTCCTCAACCGCCTTCCAGACCGTCAACGTATGCCGGTTCTGATCCATGGGATGGACTTGGCTGCGTCGGCGGTGAGTGATCGGATCGACCACCTCCACGCTCACTTCATGACCTCAGCGGCCCACACCGCCTATGTCGCGCATCTGTTCTGTGGAGTGCCGTTCTCGGTTACAGCGCACGCCAAGGACATATTCTCTGCCGGCGTGGATCGTGGGGTGTTTCGGGAGGTCGCGACGGCGGCGACTGCTTTGGTCACCGTGTCCGACTACAACGTCGAGTACATAGAGCGCCGGCTTCTCGATGGCACTTCTGCTCGGGTGGAAAAGGTGTACAACGGCCTCGATACGGGTGCCCGAAGGCTGTCGAGCGTGCACCGGGGACGCGATCTCGTGCTGGCCGTTGGGCGCCTGGTCGAGAAGAAGGGCTTCGACCGGTTGCTGGCGTCGGTCCCCCGGCTTCCCGCATCGGTTCAGGTCGTCATCGTCGGTGAGGGCGAGGAGCGCCCTCGGCTCGAGCGACTGCGCATCGAGCTGGGGATCGAGGATCGGGTCCGTTTTGTTGGCGCACAATCCAGCGACGAAGTCGCCGAATGGATGGCCCAAGCCCGGGTACTCGCCGCCCCCTTCGTTGTCGGTGGAGATGGCAACCAGGACGCCCTTCCGACAGTGCTGGTGGAGGCACTTTGTGCCGGCCTACCCGTCGTGGCCGGAAACATCGCAGGCGTTCCCGAAATCATCGAACACGGAGTTCACGGCCTTGTTGTCCCCTCCGGCGATCGGGTGGCTTTCACCGAAGGCTTGGCGCGACTGCTCTCCGATGATGCGCTTCACCAAGCCATGTCCGGCGCCGGTCCTGGTCATGCTGCTGCTCGCTTTGACCGTCAGGTGACGATTCCCCGACTCCTCGAGGCGATGGGCGTGTCTGAGGGTTTGGCGGTGGCCTCATGAAGATCGTTCACATCAACGCCGATAGCGGGATACCCCCCGCCGGCACCAAGGGCGCGTCGATCCATCGACGAGAGTTGATTCGGGGTCTACGGGAAAGGGGGCACACGGTGATCCCCACCAGCGCAAAGCCGGGGGAAGGAACGCTGCCGCTGGGCGATTACATCGACCTGGTGTCTGCCGTCCGATCGAGCGGATCGCCTGACGTGGTCTACGAGCGATATTCGATCGGACACCTCGAAGGTCTGCGGGCTGCAGAAACGCTCGGCGTACCTTTCATCCTCGAGGTCAATTCGCCGTTGCTGATCGAGGCGGAACGCCACCGCGGTTACGTTCCGGCGCTAGGTGATGTGACCGCCGAGATGGAACTGTTTCGTGGGGCCACGGTCGTCAGAGTGGTCTCGGGATGGCTGCGGTCGTATGTGGCCGATCGGCGAGGACACGACCGCCGGGTGCACGTCATCGGCAACGGCCACGACCCGACCGCCTACCCGCACATGCCTTCTTTCGAGGGACGGCCGACGATCGTGTTTCTGGGACATCCGAAGCCCTGGCATGGGGCGGACCGCTTGGTCGGCCTCCTTGGCGAAATACGCCGCCGAGGCACCGATGCGCGCCTGATTGTCGTCGGGAGTGGGTCGGGAGCACAAAGGGTACGGGTCGCCGCAGCCGCGTCGGGAATCGCCGGTCACCTGCACATTACGGGTCCCCTTGACAGCAGTGGCGTGGCTCACCAACTGGCTCATGGTTGGGTTGGGGTGGCGCCGTACCCGTTGATCGACGACTTCTATTTCAGCCCGCTCAAGGTAATGGACTACCTGGGCGCCGGCCTCCCGGTCGTCGCCTCCCACCTGGGCGACATTCCCTCTATCGTCGGGAATGGCGGTGTCACCGTCGATCCTGACTCGCTCGAGCAGCTCGCCGATGCCGTCGAAGGGTTACTCGTCGATCCGTTGGCCGCAGCTGCGATCGGGAAGCTCGGGAGGGAGCGAGCTCGCCGGGAGCAAACATGGGCGGGCGTCTGCGAGGCAATTGAGAACTCCATCACTGCGCTCCCACTTGGGGTGGCTTCGTGAGCCAATACCGATCCCCAAGTCGCCGCGTCCGGCTTCTGAACCGTCTGATCCCTGGTGTCGCCGACATCCGACTCGATACCGTGAAGAGGGCTCGAGCCGCATTTCAGCCGGCACTGAAGGGCCAGAAAAGGCGCATGTGGGGGGCGGTTGGATTGAGCGCAGGCGCGACACTGGGCCAGCTCCTCCAGCCATGGCCGCTCCAGGTGGTGCTGGATCAGGTGTTGGCGCCCGCGGCCGCCGGCACCATCGGGTCACGGCACGGCTTGATCCTGGTGGGGGCTGGGCTTGCGGCGGCCCTCATACCGTTCGTTTCCGCCAAACTCACCTATCACGCGACGGTGGTGGCCGCCGAGATCGGCAAGACGGCCACGCTGCGAATCCGGCGCACGCTCTTCGATCACATCAACCGCCTTTCGCTCGACTTTCACACCGAAAGTCGGACAGGTGACCTCCTCGTCCGCTTGACCGGGGATGTGAACCTGCTCAGGGACATGCTGTTCAATTCCTGGCTGAACCTGTTGACTCGTGGGTTGTATTTCGGCGGGCTGACCATCGCTCTCTTCGCGGTCGACTGGCGTCTCGGCGCGCTGGCGCTGGTCCCTCTGCCGTTCCTATCCAGGTCCGTACTGCGTTCTAGTTCAGAGCTTCGCAAGGTGGTGAAGAGTCAACGAAGGAGAGAGGGGAGCGCCGCCGCGTTCGCTGGTGAGTCTTTGTCTCAGATTCGGATTGTGAAGGCTTACTCCGCCGAAGAAGCGATCGGCGACCGATTCGCCGGCGATGCCAGGCGTAGTGAGAGGGCAGGCGTCAAGGCGGCCCGGATAGCCGCCGGAATGGCGCTCTCGACGCAGCGGGTGGCGGCGATCGGTGGGGCCCTCGTACTGTTTGGAGGGAGCTTGCTCGTGATCACCGGCGATCTGACTGTTGGTGTTCTCTTGGTCGCTGTGTCCTACGGCCGCTCCCTCTACAAGCCACTGCGCAAGATGTCCAACGAGGCCGTGAGGCTGTCAAAGGCGAGTGCCGTCGCTGAGCGCATCATGGACATTCTCGATCGCAGCCCCGAACCGGCCGGCCTCGGTCTTCGGATAGAGGATCGCCTCGAAGGTCGGGTGACTGCCACCGGTTTGGCGTATCGATACCCTGGCGGTTCTCAGGTGTTCGACGGTATCGATTTCGATCTCGCCCCAGGGAGCCTGGCAGTGCTCACGGGTCCCAACGGTGCAGGCAAGTCGACGCTGTTGTCGTTACTCCTCCGGTTCGCGCTACCGGACCGCGGTGAGTTGCGCGTCGACGGCCGGCGGGTCGATCATTACCGGCTTCACGACTACCGGTCTCGGATCGCTTATGTCCCACAGTCAGTGCTGCTGTTCTCCGGGACTCTGCTCGAGAACATCCTGATCGGCAACCCGGGCGCCACTGACGCCGACTTGGCGCGGGCGGTCGAGCTTGCCGCAATGGGGCCGCTCATCGATCGCTTGGTGGATGGGCTCGATACCCATATCGGGGAGCGTGGTGAGACGCTCTCGGGTGGTGAGGCCCGGAGGGTGATGTTGGCGCGAGCCGCAGTGCGTGATGCAGACCTGTTGCTGCTCGACGAACCGTGGGAAGGTATCGATGCTCCGTCGCGCCCGCTCATCGCGGCCAGCATCAAGGCGATCGCCAAGGGACGCACGACGATCGTCGTCAGTCACCAGGCCGTGCGTGGTCTCCAGCCAGATGTCGTTCTCGTGCTTGACGGCAACGGCGTGCAAAGCCTGGCGAGGGCAAATCAATGACCTGGGACGTGTTGTATCCGCGGCGCTCCGGCTTGTGGCCTGGCAGGAGCGGCGATCAACCGATCAAATACGAACCGACGACGAAACATGTAGTCCAGGTGGACCCTCGAAATGACCCGGATCTGCCCCAGCTCGGCGGCTGGCTCGAATCCGCAGGGCTGGTCGCGTACCGGCCAGGAGTGCGGGCAACGGTGCGTGTAGAGACGGCGGCAGGTGAGTTGTATGTCAAGGTGGCCGGACAGTCTCGGATGAAACGTCTCGCGAATGCCGAGGATCGATTGGCGGTAGCGCTGGCCGCGAGCCAGGCGGCTCAATTGGCACTTCCGATTTCCCGGTACCGGGGGGCGAGTGTCTACGCCACTGTGGCAGGGCACGATCTCCATTCTCTCCTCCGCAACGATGCTTCCGAAAAGGCCTTGGTCCAGTGCGGCCGCGGAATCGCCGCCCTTCATCGGTTCGGGCCGCTCAGCGGGCTGCCTGAAGATCCTCCATACACAATCGAGCAGTGGGCTGAGTGGGTGGAACAGCATGATCCGTCGGCTCCGGGTGAACTCGTGGACGAGGCCCGCCGGGTGGGCAGGCACTTCGAGTTCGATACGCTGGAGCCAAAGGCTGTGCTTCACGGCGATCTGCATGACAAGAACGTGTTTGTGGCCGGTCGGGCGATCACGCTGATCGATGCCGGCTCGGCGAGGACAGGGCGCCCTTCTGACGACATTGGCATGCTTGCGGCCCACGTCGTGCTGCGGTCTATCCAATACCGGAACGATCCCGAGACAGGTCTGCGCCATGCCGGCGTGCTCGTCGATGCCTACCTGGCGGCCGGGGGAACGGCTCTAGCGGCGAATATCTCGGCGGTCACGACCTACACGCTCGCTCGGTTGGCCTGTCTCTACCGGTTTCGCAAGAAGTGGCACGGAGTCACCGAGCAACTCATGGCTCTCGCCACAGAGCGTGTGGCATGATTTCTTTGGTCGAGAGGGATTCGGAACGCGCTCTCCGAGAGATAGTGGCTCCTGGCAGATTCGATGAGCTGATTGGCGCTGTGGCCGAAGTTGTCCCATGGCTCCCTCCCAACCCGACCAGGGCGGTGCTCGACCGAGTTGGCGGAACGCGAGACCACTTTGTCCTCCACGGACGGGTCTCTGGTCAGGACTCGACTGTAGCTGTCATCGCCGAAGTCGTTGAGGCCGATGTCATCCGATACGCAAGTGAGTCGAACGGTCGGCTCCGCAAACATTCACGACGTCAGTTGTCCGCAAGTGAAGGTGGGGTGGTTGCGATCCCCGAGGCCCAGTTGGTCATCAGACCGGCAGGGCTCGACCATCGGATCCCGGGACTGCGTCTCATTCACAACCGTCAAGAGGCCCGTGCCTTGTTATCGCCTCTCATCGGTGATTTTCGGGGTCACGGCCGCCTACTTGGTCACCGCTTCGGGAAGAGGGCAGTGATCCAGTTCAGAGGAGCAGACCGCCGGTGCGTCAGATCGGAAGAGCACACGTCTGAACTCCAGTCACACTGATATATCTCGTATGCCGTCTTCTGCTTGAAAAAAAAAAAAAACAGAACAACAAC
>CALCCX010000221.1 GCA_937900165.1 uncultured Acidimicrobiia bacterium
GATTCCGGCCCCAAGAGGCAGAGCGCGTACCTGCGACCAGAAGATTCGGGGCTAGCAGCCGGATATCGCTTAGTCATCATCGGCCTCGTTGCGGCGTTCGCCATACGGCAACTGATCCGACTGGCGAACGCCCCATGGATGGCCAGCCCCTCTTCGTGGACGACAGCGGACCCTGTCGAAGCGATCGTGTTCGTCGTTTGGGCGCTGGCCCTTGGCTCCGCCTCCTGGTTGCTCTTCAGCGTCGTGTTGGTACTGGCAGCCAGGCAAACCGGATCCCAAGCCCTCGAATTCGTGACGCATTGGGCGACGATTCCGGCCGTGCGTCGGCTGGCCGGCCGGGTCACTGCGGTCTCGCTCGTCGTTACGACCCTGGCCACACCCACCACCGCCCTCGCTCAACAGACGCCGCCGATGCCGGTGATTGCCGTCATGGATGCCACCGAAGAGTCTGGCGCTCCCCCACCGACAAGTCCGAAGCCAGAGCGGTCAACGCCTGCCTCCGTTCCAATCTTGCCCGCCAGAGTGATCCAAACGAACCTCGTGGACCCTCCCAGACCAGAACCTCTGACAGTTGGCATTCAGTCAACAGCCGACGAACCGGCCTCTTCGCGAACTCACGTGGTCGCGCCTGGAGAGAACCTATGGGCGATCAGCCACGACACACTGCACGCCCAACTTGAGCGGACACCATCTGATCAAGAGATAACGTCGTATTGGGTAGCACTCATCAATTCGAATCAACCGAACCTGCGATCTGGCAACCCGGACCTCATATTTCCGGGCGAATCCATTGAACTTCCCGAGAGGCCATGATGGACGTCATCACTGCCCCTGTCCCTGAGCCAGAGCCAGAACCGGCACCCCGCATTGCAGACCTTCCAAGGCCAAGCCGAGAATTCAATTTGCAAGGGCGATGGGCGTTCGCTGCCATCGGTTTTGCCTTCATCCTCGGATTGGCCGTCGGAGCGATCACCGGCCCGTGGCGATCTGCCGAGCCCGCACCTCCTAGCCTCCCAGAAACTCTCGAATGGATGTTCACTGCATCGTTGACATACGCGGCGATCACTGTTGACGGAATCGAAATTCCCCCGCCGGCAAATTCGGTGACAATCCGAGAGATCGAAGTGCTTGACCCTGTAAAGGGACCCATTCTCGCAATAGTCGAACTCGATCACCTGACTTCGAGTGAGGTTGTCGCCTACGAAATAACGACCAAGAGGACCGGACGCTCGTGGACCGTTTAGGCCACACCAATCGCAGACCGCCGCCCGGACAACCAATAGTCAGTTCGAGCCAAGAAAGCTGAACCTCACTTGGCGAATTGGGTTGTCGACATTGGTGTCGATCAGCACTATCGATTGCCAAGTGCCAAGAGTCAGGTGACCTCCAATTACCGGCACGGTGAGGCTGGGGGACACGAGGCCAGGCAGAACGTGATCCCCGCCGTGGCCAGGTGCGCCATGCCGGTGACTCCATCGATCATCCCTGGGAAAGAGGGTCTCGAGATGGGCCAAAAGATCGTTGTCCGACCCAGCGCCGGTTTCGATCACGGCCAGCCCGGCCGTTGCGTGCGGCACGAACACCGATAGAAGGCCGTCGCCCAACTCTGACACGAACGACAAAGCCTCGGACGTCAAATCAACCGCGGTTGGCAGGTTTCCGGTTGGGATGCTGACTACTTTCGTCAGCACCTCAAAGGTTCTCGCCCATGAAGATGTCCGAGACCGAGCTCTCCATGAAAATCGCCTGGAGGGCTTCAGCCACGATTGGGGCCACAGACAGGGTTGTCAGCTTGTCGAAAGTCTTCTCGGACGGAACGGGCAGCGTATCGGTCACCAGAACCTCGTCGACCGGCGCATTCTTCAACCGATCTATGGCTTCGCCGGACAGGACAGGGTGGGTCGCGACGATGACTACGGACAACGCCCCTTTCTTCTTGAGCAGGCGGGCTGCGTTACAAACGGTTCCTGCGGTGTCAATCATGTCATCGACGATGACCGCGTGCCGGTTCTTCACCTGCCCGACGACCGTCAGTGCCTTGGACTCGTTGTGCCTTGTCGCATCTCTTCGTTTGTGAATGAAGGCGACGTATGCGTCCAAATGGTTTGCATAACGACCGGCTCGCTTGACCCCACCTGCATCTGGCGAAACAACGGTGACGGGGGCATCGAAGCGGCCCCTCAGATATTCCGTGAAAATCGGGACGGCGGTCAAGTGGTCGAACGGTTTGTCGACGAACCCCTGCACCTGGCCGGTGTGCAGGTCGATGGAGACCAACCGGTCCGTTCCCGCAGCGATGAACAGGTCTCCCATGAGACGCGCAGAAATCGGTTCTCTCGGAAGAGTCTTCTTGTCCTGACGAGCGTACCCAAAATAGGGAACGACGGCGGTAATCCGCCGGGCGGATGCTCGCTTGAGGGCGTCGATCAGGATCAACTGCTGCATGATGTGGAAGTTGATCTCAGGTGAATGACTCTGCATCACGAAACAGTCTGCGCCTCTGACGCTGTCAACCGGCCTCGCGTAGATCTCGGTGTTTGCGAACTCGGACAATTCTACCTTGCCGACCGAAACTCCAAGGTGATCGGCCACGTCGCGCGCCAATTCCGGGTTGGCGGATCCAGAGAAGAGCATGAACTTCTTCCGGTTGACCAGTTCCATGTCAGGCCGTCCTACGTTGCGCAGGAGATGGTAACAATCTGTGTGGAATCTGGGCCATCAATGGCACTTTAGCCTTTGCCGGCGAAGCCATCTGATCGGAACTCGGAGAGGCAGACGGAGAGTCGGCCACGCGGAGGAAATTGGTTAAGACGAAGGCTGTCGGGACAGCGGATTCTCGGCGGCTTGCCTACGGCGAGCTGCGTAACCCGCAATGTTTTTCTGCCCAGAACGTCCTATCGCAAGAGCGTCTTCTTCGACGTCGTCCACTATGACCGACCCTGCTCCTGTCACCGCGTTCTTCCCGATTTCTACTGGAGCCACGAGCATGGTGCTCGATCCTACAAACGCCCCCTCACCAATGATTGTCCTGAATTTGTCGTACCCGTCGTAGTTGCAAGTGATCGTTCCCGCCCCCACATTCGCCCGCGCTCCGATGTCCGCATCGCCGATGTAGGCGAGATGGGGAACCTTGGCGCCAGTCCCGACGGTGGTGTTCTTGAGTTCCACGAAGGTACCCGCCTTTGAGCCAGATTCGAGATTTGATCCTGGGCGCAGCGACGCAAAGGGTCCGACCTCGACGGCCTCACCAACCTGCGCTCCTCGTAACACGGAATACCAAACCCTGGACTTACGCCCGATCTTGGAGCCGGCCGCAAAAACGTCTGGCCCGACCTCAGAATCTGCACCTACCGAAGTGCCATCGACAAGATGCACATTCGCGTGGATTCTGGCGCCTGCCTCGCTCGTGACGTCCGCATCCAGATACACGCTGGCCGGGTCTTGCATCCACACGCCACTCGTCCTCGCATTCGCGTTGATTCGCACCCTGATCAGC
>CALCCX010000222.1 GCA_937900165.1 uncultured Acidimicrobiia bacterium
GACTGTGTGTGCTGGTAACAGATAAGTTTTTGATGTTTATTTGTTTTTTTTTTTTCAAGCAGAAGACGGCATACGAGATATATCAGTGTGACTGGAGTTCAGACGTGTGCTCTTCCGATCTGAGCGCGTCCTGGCTGCGAACCGACAGCCGTCCCAGAGCCATGCGATCCAGCCTGGCAGCCACAGCCACCACGATCAGGGTGGTTTGGGTGAGTGGTGGGAGTACGGAAGCAGGCGGACCCGGATCTGGCGCGCCACCGGTCAAGGGCGAGCCTTCGAGTGAAAAGACATCTCCCGCTGCGTTTACCACTGCGAGGGCTCCAACCGCCAAGCCATCAACATCGACGACCGCGGAACCCAATCCACTCGGCTGCACCGCGTCCTGGCCCCGCCAGTTGCTCACCGTGGCTCCTGCGCCTGCCCCTACCCGACCCATCTCTACGGGTCCGTTAGACCTCGCTGCGTAGGCAGACGCCCCTGCCTCAGGCCCCGGGCGGTTCGCCGGCCTCCCACTGTCTAGATCGAAAATCACCGCAGCAGGCACTATCGGCACATGACCGAACGGCGTTGGTTGTCCTCGGCCATCCGCCTCAAGCGCCCGCATGACTCCGTCGGCCGTCGCCAATCCGAAAGCACTACCACCTGACAAGACGATCGCTTGGATCTGTTCGACCCGCATACCGGGGGCCAGCAGGGCCGTTTCGCGCGAACCGGGCGCCGCTCCACGAACTTCGACCGCGGCAACGTTCGGCTCAGGGAAGACCACAACTGTCGTCCCGGTCTGGTTCTCTTCGTCCGTCCAATGCCCCACCTCAACACCCGACACAGATGTAATGGTTCGATTCTCAGTCATTGTGTCCTTCGAGTTATCAAATATGACTCGTTGTTGAACCAAACCGCTCCGTGGCGCGAGAGCACGTCTCGGGTCGCGTCAATGTAGACGCCGGAGTCGAGCGCCTCGGTCAGCCGAGCTTCATCGATTTGCGCGACATAGGCGGCCGCATTCCAAGCCGCCAATATTGAAGACGTCCCGATGTGTTCTTGTCTTTCAGAAGGCATCACCTGGAGTTCGTACCGAAAGATCGACTCTGAGTCGGACAGATCTGGGAACTCGAGCCCAGGGTCAGCGAGTTGACGGGCCGCCTCTGTAACCAGTTCATGCCGGCCAACCGGGAACGGCCGCTCATCCGGCCAGACGTTGTGAATGATCTCGAGCCCTGGATCGTTGCCATGGGCGTGCACTCCGACCAGCCGCCCCCCTGGAGCCAACGCCATCGCCATCGGACCCACGACGCTGCGGACTTTGGAATCTGCGCTCGCCTTCGCCCGATACGGCTGGGAAGCCAAGATGAGGTCGTACCCCCCATTCTCTTCGCCTTTGGCGGGTACAACGTTTCGAAGCAGAAAATCACGGTCGGCACGGAAGTAAACGTGAACCGCTGGGCGAACCGGGACCGGGTTTCCGGTCTTCTCGCTCGTCTTCACAACCCAGTCTTTCTCAATGGCTTGGTGCGTCTGTCGGATCTGCTGGGTGAACTCGAACGCAGTGGAGCCCTCCAATGTGTTGACCCTCCATGAAACCTCATCGACCCCTGCCCCGAGATTGGTGGCCTGGCGATACGGCAGATTAGTTATGACGAAAACCAGTTCTGGATGTTCAACCAAACGATCCGGGAGCCACTCCAGGGCATGACGCACGTCCTCCACCGAGATCTCTTTGCCGACCACCAGCCAAGGAACGTACGGCAGGACTTTGTGGATTCGCTGCATGAGCTGAGCGAGCACTCTGGCATCGCCCAGGCCGGCATCAAAGATGCGCAGGGCGGACCCGCCGAGCGACAGCTGATCTATTTCACGGCCCATCCGCTCGGCGATCGCCGACTTCTCGGTGGTCGTCATAACGAACATCATGTAGGCGGCACGACTGTCGAAGAACCGGGGCTGGGATTCCGCTGCCAATCCGTTCGCCTTTCGATCACGATGGTCATCGATCAGGCGGTGGCACCTTGCTTTTCATAGCGGGTTGCCGCGGCGTCTCCGGGCCTGTGCCTCAGCCGCTCTGGATGAACCCCATGACGCTACCAGGGCGAACCACCGAGGCCGAGTGAACCAACGTTTAGCCTTGCGATGATGACCATTTTCAATGAGATTCCTACCAGCGGTCAGGTTCTTGGTCCGACTGTTGCTCGGATCGATCTCTCTGCCATCACCGACAACCTGGCGGCGATAGAGGCGGCCGTCGCCCCCGCTGCGGTCATGCCGATCGTCAAGGCTAACGCCTACGGCCACGGCTTGATCCCGGTGGCCAGGCATCTCCAGGGCCTCGGCGTCGGCCAAATGGGAGTGGCCCATCTGGCCGAAGGCGTCGAGCTGCGAAAAGCCGGCATCGAATGCGACATCCTGGTCATGGGCGGCCTTGTTGCGAACCAGATTCCGAGCCTCATCGGTCACCGTCTGAGCATCACCGCCTCTTCGGTCGAAATGCTCCGCCAGATAGACCAGACCGCCGCCCACCTGGGGAAACGGGCCAACGTTCATCTGAAGATCGACACCGGGATGGGCCGGATAGGAACGCACCACCGCTCGGCCGGCCAGCTTTTTGAAGCGAGCCTGGAGGCGACCCACACCGATGTGGACGGGGTCTACTCGCACTTCGCCACGTCAGACGAAACAGACCTCTCATGGCCGAAGACCCAGCTCGCCCGATTCGAGGAGGCCCTCGACTTCTTCCCGGCCCACGGACTCGAGACACCGATGCGCCACCTCTCGAACTCCGGCGGCGTCCTCCAGCTTCCCAAGGCCAACTTCGAGATGGTCAGACTCGGGATCATGCTCTACGGCGTCTACCCATCAGCCGAAACCACCCGAACGATCACGGTGCGGCCGGCCCTGTCCTGGACCACCAAGATCGTGTTCTCCAAGGTGCTCGAGCCAGGCGAGCCGGTCAGCTACGGCTCGACGTGGAGCTCGGCCGAGGCCACCAGGATCGTCACGATCCCAGTCGGATACGGCGATGGCTACTTCCGCCTGCTCTCGAACCAAGGTGAGGTGGCCATCAACGGGCGCCGCTACCCGATCGTCGGGAGAGTCTGCATGGACCAGTTCATGGTCGACATCGGCGAGGGTTCCGCCAGATCGGAAGAGCACACGTCTGAACTCCAGTCACACTGATATATCTCGTATGCCGTCTTCTGCTTGAAAA
>CALCCX010000223.1 GCA_937900165.1 uncultured Acidimicrobiia bacterium
GAACCACTGACCAAGACGGCTACGCCCCGTTTCTGTGATGGCGTACAACTTGTTGTCGGACTCCTCAAGATCCAAGCCCACAAGACCATCACGCTGAAGGCGCGCAAGGGTGGTGTAAACCTGTCCCACGTTGAGCGGCCACACACCACCGGTCCGCTCCTCGAACTCGTGCTTCATCTCGAGCCCGAACATTGGCCGGTCATCCAGCATCGCCAGAAGGCTCATCGGCACTGACATCTCTTGTCCTCTCAAATATACTCGGTATACTTTTGGACACTATACCCAGTATCATTCGCTGAGCAAATCCAAGGATCCGATGAGGCAGGCCGGGTCGGCGAGTCGATTGCGGGTGGGTCGACGTTGATCTGGAACGTCTTGAGTGTCTCTCTTTCCCTTCCTCGAATCGCCAATTGGTGTTCGAAGCTCGCGAAATAATTCCAAGAAATTTGTAGAAATCCGCGAGATTTTGGTCTTTGCCGGACACCTATAGGGGTGAAGGGCGGAGGGCTCGGGCTCGTTCGCTCGCAGGGACATGCCAATCGAGGTTGCGGCCGTCGGCCGCAACGAGGGAAAAGGTCTGTGACGGTCAAGGAGTCCATCAGCGCTGAGGGCGTGTGTGAAGCCAATGGCAGTGACGACCACGCAGCCCAGGCGACGGCGCCCGCCGAATCCCGTGTGACGGCTGGTAGTCGAGGCACCCGCAAGTTGCCAATCTTCAATCCGCTCATTGGGAAGGTCAGACCATGCCTCGGCGCGTGATCTTGTTGTTCACATCTCTTGTTCTTGTACTCGTTCAAACGTCGGCAGGCGCCCAACTGAGTCCGTCGGCTTCGACCGCCGACCCGGTCCTGGCCGCGGCGCAGACTGCCGACCCGAAGGCGCAGGACCCCGCTGCCCCGAAAGCACCTCAATCGTCAATCGGGGAGACGACTGAGCGGTTCGTGGTCGAATTCGGGGCCCGAGCCGACCTTGCTCCCGCGCGGGGCATCGAGAATCGAACGGAGCAGGGCGGAGCCGTCATCGAGGAACTCCAGGCAGTGGCTCGATCATCCCAGGCCGAGGCCCTACGAATCATCGAAGCCACCGCCGGCGCCATTGCGGATAGCTATTGGATTTTCAACTCGCTGGTCGTGGAAGGTGATGCCGACCTCATGGCCCAGCTTCGCAGCCTCCCCGGAGTGACCGACGTCCGACCTGAACGCATCATTGCATTGATCACACCGGTAGAAGTGGCTGGGGCCGACGAGGACGATCTGACCGATGCCACCTGGGGCCTCGAACGGATCGGTGCTCCGGAGGCCTGGGCGGCCGGTGCGTTGGGCGGGGGAGTCGTCGTTGCGAGCATCGACTCGGGTGTGCAATTCGACCACCCGGCGATCGTCAACCAGTATCGAGGCAACCTGGGCGACGGCTCCTTCGACCACAACTACAACTGGTTCGACGCGACCGGCGAATGCTCATTGCCCGAGCCGTGCGACGAGTTCGGTCACGGCACCCACACCATGGGCACGATGGTCGGTGGCGACGGCCCAGGTCCCTTTACCCCCGATATCGGAGTTGCTCCTGCCGCCACTTGGATTTCGGCCAGCTGCGGCACATTCTTTTGCACCGAGGGCCAACTCTTGGCCGCGGCCGAGTGGATCATGGCGCCGACCGACCTGAACGGAGAGAATCCGGACCCGTCGCTGCGCCCCCATATCGTCAACAACTCCTGGGGTGGTGGACCCGGCGATCCGTTTTTCGTCGACATGGTCACCGCGTGGCGATCGGCGGGGATCGTTCCCGTCTTCGCCTCGGGTAATCCGGGCCCGGATTGTGGCCAGGGCGGCTCGCCGGGTGACTACGTCGAGTCCTTCAGTGTCGGCGCCACCGACGTCGAAGACGTCATCGCAGAGTTCTCAGGTCGGGGTCCCTCGATATTCGGAAAGGTCAATCCCGACGTTTCCGGTCCGGGGGTCGAGGTTCTCTCGAGCGTGCCAGGAGACGGATACGAGTTCTTCAGCGGTACGTCGATGGCTGCGCCCCACGTAGTCGGCGCACTTGCGCTCATGATGTCCGCCGACCCTGGCTTGATCGGTGACGTCGATGCGGCGGAGGATCTGCTGGCGCAAACCGCCTTCAACATCGCCGACGACTCGTGCGGTGGCGAGACCGGCGGTGATCCGAACAACGTCTACGGCGACGGCAGGATCGACGCAGCCGCCGCGGTACAGGTGGCGGCGACCGGAGGCACCCTACAGGGCACCATCACAGATGCGGCGACTTCGTCTCCGATCGCCGGTGCCCGCCTTGATGTCAGCAATGCCGATTGGCAGTCGAGTGCCATCGCGGACGAATCGGGCGCATACCGGGTTCTCCTGCCTGCCGGAACGTATTCGGTCGCTTCCGACGCTTTCGGATACGGGACATCGGTTGTACCAGGGGTTGTGATCGAGGAGGATCAGACCACGACCCAGGACCTGCAACTGGAGGCCCTGCCTGAGTTCACCATCCGGGGGAGGGTCGTCGGTGCCGAAAGGGGCGATCCCATCCCTGACGCCACCGTCGAGGCCGTGGGCACGCCCGTATCGGCAGTCACTTCCGACTCGCAGGGCCGGTTTTCGATCGTCCTCCCAACCGGCAACTACACACTGCGCGCCACCCTCGGCGGTTGCCTGATGCCTGCGGAGGTGGAGGTTGATCTCGTGCGAAACGAGCGGGTCGAGCTGCGGCTCGCCACCAAGATCGACGACGCGGGCCACGGTTGCGGTCCTACCGAATTCGACTGGGTTGACGCCGACAGTCAGACATCTCTGTACGGCGACGATGTGGCCGGCCGTTTGAGCCTTCCGTTCGCGTTCCCCGATTACGGGGACGACTCCAACGACATCTTCATCACCACGAACGGCTACCGCAGCTTTGTCGACGAAACGTTCGGGTTCAGCCCCCTCTTCAACACCGCGACCCCCTCCGTCGACCCGCCCACCCCCGCGACATATGCCGCGTGCTCGGTGCC
>CALCCX010000224.1 GCA_937900165.1 uncultured Acidimicrobiia bacterium
TATCTATTTTTTGTTTTTTTTTTTTTAATGATACGGCGCCCACCGAGATCTCCACTCTTTCCCTACACGACGCTCTTCCGATCTGTCCAGCCGTGCACACACCCGTGCGGGCCCCGTACGACCGACACACGCACCCCCGGAACTTCGTTTTCCTGCGATCCGACGATATCCGACAATTTTTCTTTGGCTTCTGCGGTAACCGAGATCATCTCTTCCTTCTTCGTTGAGACGCCGTACCGCCCAACGCTATACCTTCCATACGAATGGAAGGTCAAGCACAATTCCGAATTGCAACCGCGAGCAATCGCCCGATGCCGTCCGCCGTTCGCTGCACAGAGGGGCCAATGGCCCTAGTCGCGGACTGTGAACGGACGGACGATGTTGACAGGATTCGAGGAGGTTCATGTGCCAGATACCGACTTCGAAGAGCTGCCGGACATCGTTCGCTCATTTCGGCCCAAGTGCCCGGGATGCACGCCAGCCAAGCTGACCGAACCAGGCGCCAGACCTTGCAGTTTCTACGACTGCTCCGGACTGCCGAAGGAACTCGAGGTGACTTGTGATCTCTGCATCTATGACTTCGCTGCCGAAGACGGCCAGGTCAAGTGCGATCAGGCGACTTGTGAGACCGCCATCCGGTTGAGGGGCAACGTCGAGAACTACAGGACGTGGCTACGACTCATCAAGGAAGAACCATCGCGTCAGAACTGAAATCGGCTTCAGCTCTCGAGAGCATCGCCTCGCGAAGGTGAACAACCCGAGGACGATCGCCGAGACCTCACAGCGCCTCTGCATCCCACGGCCGGCAGCCGGTGCCAGACGCATTGCGAGCCAGCGGCCAGCCGCCAGGCTCTGATGCCCTGCATTGCACAATAAGTAGAGTTGTTCTATATTAATACTAACAATGCTATTGTGTATCGACCCGACAGACGGTTCACCGTTGTACACCCAGATCGCCGCTGCGGTTCGGCGCGCCATCGTCGAAGGCGAGGTCGGCGAAGGAGACCGACTCCCGCCGGCGAGGGAACTGGCCCTGGCACTCGAAGTCAATATGCATACGGTTCTGCGGGCCTATGCGGAGCTGCGCGACGAGGGCACGATCGAGATGCGTCGAGGCAGAGGGTCCGTAGTGCAACGCGGTGGAGCATCGCGAGCGGGCTTGCTCAGGCTCGTCGGCGAGTTCGTGGCCGAAGGACGCCGGCAGGGACTCGACAGGAAAGATCTCATCGAACTCATGGAACAGGAGATGTCATGACAAAGACCGGCATCCGCTGGTGGCTCACCACCTACGCCATCCCAGGGCTGTTGCTGGCCGGCGCGGTGGCAGTACTGCTGTTGTTCGCCGACCGACTCCCTGATCCGCTTGCGAGACACTGGGATTTCTCGGGCCAACCCGACGGCGCCTCGCCCTTGTGGGCGATGGTGCTGCTGGCCGGCGGGATAACGGCGCTGGCGTGGGCCATGCTGGTTGTGGCTGACCGCAGCGGGACCTCGTCATCCTCTTTGGTGGCCTTCGTCTATTTCATGGGAGCCACCCTCGTCGGCGTGCAGACACTCACCGTGTGGGCCAACCTCGACGCTCCGTCGTGGCAAAGCGCTGGACAAGTCGGGCTGGCTCAGATCGTTGCGGTTCTGGGCGGGGCGAGTCTCATCGGCGCGATCGGCTGGTTCTTGGCCGGGGGCGGTCCGGCGATCCCCTATCAAGCACCGGAGACGCCGATTGCCACCGTGGGCTTGGAACCAGGCAAAGACGCCGTCTGGGTCGGAAAGAGCGAGTCGTATTGGATACCGATGCTCGGAGTCGGGTTCCTGGTTGCTGCCGCGGTCGTTCTCGGATGGGTTGGCATCTTGCTACTCGCCATCTCCTGGCTGGCAATTTTCTTCTCCGCAGCTCGCGTCGCGGTCAACGATCAGGGGGTCAACATCGGACTCGGCTGGTGGGGGTGGCCCCGCAAGCTGATTCCCCTCGATGACATATCCAGAGCCGAGATCCTCGCCGTCGAGCCGATGTCCTTCGGAGGTTGGGGATTGCGAGTCATCGGAGGTCGAGCCCTCACCGGAACATGGGCGCTGATCATCCGACGAGGACCCGGGATCCGTCTCGTGCGTCCCGACCATGCCGACCTCGTCGTCACGGTCGACGACCCCCAGCAGGGCGCCGGCCTCATCAACGACCTCCTCAGCCGAAACGGCCGAGTAGGCGCCCGCTGACCACCCGCCCTGCACCCCCCGTGTTACGAAGGCGGTTCGGATCCAATGTTGCTCGGGAGACGTAGCCCCTTGAGGAGTAGAGCGTTGACGGCCACGATGAAGCTGGAGCCCGACATCGAAATAGCTGCCCATTCGGGGCGGAGGACCCAGCCGAGCGAAGGCTCGAGCAGGCCCGCTGCGATTGGTAGGGCGATCGTGTTGTATCCGATGGCCCATGCCAAGTTCTGACGCATCTTGCGCACAGTCCCTCTTCCGATCCGCACCGCGATAGGGACGTCGAGCGGGTCTGACCGCATGAGGACCAGGTCGGCCGTCTCGATCGCCACATCGGTACCTGCTCCGATGGCTATTCCCAGGTCGGCTCTGGCCAGCGCCGGAGCGTCATTCACCCCGTCGCCGACCATCGCGACCTTCTTGCCCTGCGCCTGGAGTTCGGCGACCTTGTTGGACTTGTCTTCGGGAAGAACCTCGGCGATGACGGTATCTATGCCGAGTTGAGATGCGATCCGGTCAGCGGTCGCCTGATTGTCGCCGGTGAGCATCACGACTTCGATGTCGAGCTCGTGTAGGTCACGAACCGCCTGTGCAGAGGTCTCTCGCGCAGCATCAGCGAGTCCGATGACCGCCACCGCGGTTCCGTCAATGGCCGCGACCACGGCAGTCCGCCCTCCCGCGGCCACCTCTGCTTGCTTGGCACCGAGATCACCGAGATCCACATCCTCGCGCTCCATCAGTCTCGTGTTACCAATCGCAACCCGACGCCCATCGACGTTGGCGATGGCCCCGTGGCCGGGAACGTTTTCAAAGGACGCGGCCTTGGCCGGCTCAACGCCCTGCTCCTCGGCATAACGCACTACCGCTTCGGCGAGGGGATGCTCAGACTCCCTTTCCACCGCGGCGATGATGCGGAGAAGGTCGTCAGAATCAGAATCGCCATCGGTGACGAAATCGGTCACTTCAGGCTCACCCTTGGTCAGCGTGCCGGTCTTGTCCATCACGACGGTGTCGATCTTGGCGGAGGTCTCTAGGGCGGTGGCGTTCTTGAACAGCACACCGTGGCCGGCGCCCAAACCCGTACCGACCATCACCGCGGTTGGGGTGGCCAAACCCAGGGCGTCTGGGCAGGTGATCACTACGACTGTGATGGCAAACAGTAGAGCCGTCGTGAAAGCGGCACCGGCCAGGCTCCAGCCGATGAGGGTGAGAGCCCCGCCAATCAGCGCCACGAACACCAGCCAGAAGGCGGCCCGATCGGCCAGCCGCTGACCAGGGGCCTTGGAGTTCTGTGCCTCTTGGACAAGCTTGACGATCTGGGCGAGCGCGGTGTCGGATCCGACCTTGGTGGCTCGGACCCGCAAGGTGCCGGTGGTATTGATGGTGGCCCCGATGACGGCGACCCCCGGCTCCTTGCTGACCGGAAGGCTCTCCCCAGTGACCATGGACTCGTCGACCTCGGACTCGCCTTCCTCGACCGTCCCGTCAACCGGGATCCGGGCGCCGGGACGTACCAACAACAGGTCTCCAACGACGATCTCGGAAGTGGGCAGCTCCAGTTCCTCGCCATCACGAAGCACCACCGCGGTGGGAGGGGCGAGGTTCATGAGCGTCTTGATGGCCTCGTTGGCGCCGCCCCTGGCCCGCATCTCGAAATAATGACCCAGCAGCACGAAGACGGCCAACATCACCGCTGCCTCATAGAAGACTTCGCCGCCGCCGGTGAGGGTGACCACGAGTGAGTAGATCCAACCTGCTCCGATCCCAACCGCCACCAACACCATCATGTCCAGGGTGCGCCGGCGGAGGGCGGCGACCGCCCCTTCGAAGAAGATTCGAGCCGACCAGAAAATCACGGGAAGGCTGAGCAGCAACCCGAACACGTCGTCTCGAAGCCCGAACGGCGTCGCAACGTTGAAATTGACCACATCGCGGCCGAGTGGCGACCACAACACGATCGGGATGGCAAAGATCAACGCGACGTAGAACCGGTTGCGCATGTCGCGGACCATGTCCTCCATCGACATCTCGCCGTGGCTGCCATGACCCATCACCGCGTGGGGAGACTTCGATTCTCCCTCTTG
Organism: uncultured Acidimicrobiia bacterium; assembly: GCA_937900165.1. Lineage (GTDB taxonomy): Bacteria > Actinomycetota > Acidimicrobiia > Spongiisociales > Spongiisociaceae > SZUA-232. The sequence continues at coordinate 4,290 of CALCCX010000224.1, forward strand.
CTCGTCGCCATGATCCATGACGCACACGTGTTCGGGAAGTGACTCGCCTTCGCAGTGGTATCCGCATTCGACGATCCGCTCCCGCAGATCATCCGCCGAGATCACGGCCGGGTCGTACGTCACAGTGGCGGTCTGGGAGACAGGGTTCACTTCAACCGACATGACACCGGGCTGGCGTTCTAGGTAGGACTCGACTTTGCCCTTCTCAGAGGCGAATTGCATCCCGCCTACGGCGAGGGTCACCGTCTCTCCGGTCAGGTGTTCGTGAGTCATGCTCTTCATTTTGAGTCATCTCCGTTTCGTGTCGCACGGTTTCTACACCTTCCAGCCGAGGGGAAAGTCAAATGTTTCTTTTGAAAACTGACAGAACACCCACGCCACCGGAGCGGCGAGCGGCAGGGGTCACACGCTACCGATGTGTCGGCAAGCGCGCCTCAATCAGGGTGAGACGCCAGCGGAGTCGTGGTCTGGAAATTCTCAAGTGCACAACCTATCAGTTGTTTACATACTATTGGTTGTTTAAAACTCATAGAACGTGTATCTTTGATGGGTATGGGCAAATTCGATCCCGCTCCAACACTCGCAGCCGGCCTGCTGCGCACCGCCCGAGACAGAGCAGAGATGACGCAGGCCGAACTCGCGGCTGCCGCCGGAGATCGGAAGAGCACACGTCTGAACTCCAGTCACACTGATATATCTCGTATGCCGTCTTCTGCTTGAAAAAAAAAACAACAAGAAAAAAAAAAATAGAGAA
>CALCCX010000225.1 GCA_937900165.1 uncultured Acidimicrobiia bacterium
GGTGGCACAGGTGGGGGTGCAGTGGAGGGAGCGCAAGAGGAGGGGGAATAGGAGAAGAGAAGAAGAAAGGAGGAGGAGAGGAAAAGGGAAGGAGGAAGGGGAGGAAGAGAAAGAGATGAGATGAAGGGTGAGCATCTGGTTTGTTAGTGAAGGGAAGGAAGAGGAGGCGATGGAAGTTAGTGAAGAGGTGATGCCATATCGGGAATTGATATTTGTCGTCGGATGTGAAGCGGTGGAAGTAGGAAAGGGAAAAGAAGGGAGCTCAGAGCCCTTTCGAGTTGCGCGAGAAGCCGGATTCAGGCTCGTAGCCCACGCCGGCGAGGAGGGACCGTCCGACTACGTCAGAGGCGCCCTCGATGCCTTGGGCGCCGAACGAATCGATCACGGAGTAAACGCCGACCAGGACGATGCCTTGGTCGAGAGGCTCGTTTCCGAGAAGATCGCTCTGACCATGTGCCCGATTTCGAACCAGCGGCTGAAGGTGTTCCCGGATCTTCGCAAGCACAATCTCAAGGAGTACATGGATCGAGGGGTCGTCGTCACCATCAACTCCGATGACCCCTCGTACTTCGGCGGATACGTTGCGGACAACTATTTGGCCATCGCCGCGGCGCTGGAACTCAGTGAGGACGACCTGAAGACGTTGGCAATCAATTCGATCAGCTCGTCTTTTCTGGCTGCTGAACGCAAGGCTGAGCTTCTTGCCGAAATCGACGTCTACGTCACTTCACTCTCATAGGCGCTCTGCGCTCGTTCAGTCGCTGAGGTGCCAGAGTCGTTTCGCTCGTTCGGCGTGATCTTTCGCCCCACCCCTTGGAACGTGGATGAGAGAGACCTCTCCGCACCTCTTGCAGATTTGGTGGCGGAGCCCTGCGCCGAGTCGGCGGGTCTCCCAGTCGTGTTCGTGTGGCAGCATGCGAAGCATTTTTTGTAGCATTGCCGAACCTTCCGAAACGAGTCCCCATGTCCATCGGCATATGACGGACGAATCTGGATACAGACCGATTGATCTGACAGCACGCCATTAGCCTGAGGCGTCATGGCCGGTCTGCTCGCTATTCAACCGCGGCTTGGTCGCGCCCTGCCGACTCTGTTGCTGGTCGCCCTTGTTGTGTCGGCTTGTAGTGCACGTCCGAACAGCGGTTCCGCTGGTCAGGATTCGCTGTCCACAGAAGCCACGTCTACAGAAGCCACGATCTCGAATGAGATTGAGCGGCGGGCGGAAGCCGATGGTTCGGTCGTGTCTTTGAACGAACAGGTCGACAGACCGCAAGAGATGGTTCCTTTGACGGTCACCCCCGGAAGCGCCGTCCTGGCCCAACTTGACGACCTGCTCGCAGTAACCGAACGTTTGCGAGGCCATCCTTTCTTGGAGACACCCAGCGTTCGTTTCGTTCTACCGGACGAGGCGACCAGGTTGAGGGCGCTCAAACCCCCGCTCGGTCCCGGCACCGCAGAACCAAACGTCGGAGCGGCGATTCTCGATGTTCTCGGTGTGTTTGAAGGTCGGATTGATCTCGCGGCGTTCTACAAGGACTTTTATGCGTCAGATTCGGCTGCGTTCTATGACATCGAGTACCGGGAGTTGATCGTTCCGCTGGCGGGCGCGGTATTGAGCCCATACGACCGGTGGGCGCTGGTCCATGAGTTGACGCACGCTCTCATGCATCAGAATTTCCCCGCAACCGCCGCCGTCTATCTGGAATCGGCCGGCGGTATGTCAGATCTCCCGAATGCCCTGCTTGGTCTGATCGAAGGTGAGGCCGTGCTGATCCAGACGCTCTTTTTTGCAGAACAGAACCTTGACGATCGTGTGGCCATCATCGAAGAGGCGAACCGGCGAATCAATCGGGGTAGTCGCGATGCGCCGCAGTTTGTGAAGACGATTGCGCGCTTCCCCTACGGAGTTGGTGGAGACTTTGTTGTAGACCTTTTTGGGAGGGGCGGGACTGAGGCGCTGGACCAAGCGTTCTCGAATCCCCCATGGGAGACCCGACAGGTGTACAACCCCGGCGCCTACGTATCGCTGGACCGAGTGGCAGAGATCGAGACGCCGACCGTTCGCCTACCTGGATATGAGTCGCGACTGGGCGGAGTCTGGGGTGAGCTCGGGTGGCGGGCGCTTCTCGGGCAATTCCTCAACGGCGGTCGAGCGCAAGAAGCTGCCCGGGGCTGGGTCGCCGACCGATTCGAGGTCTTTTGGAATCCGACCAGAGGCCATGTTGTTTTCATCGCGGTGATTCGGACTGATTCACCCAGAGAAGGGAGTGAGTTGGCGAGCGCTGTGATTTCCTACATCGACGCCGCACTTGGAATGCAAAGGCGACTCAACTCCCAAGATTTACAAGAATGGCTCGAGGTCGGCTACGCGGCTGTCCATCGCCAGGCTTCTACTGTGCGGTTGGTGGTCGCATCGAATGCCTTGGACGGGCGGCAAACCGCTGGTCAACTTGGCATACTTCCAACCGATCCCTACCCAAGACCGACGGGGGTCCCGCGTTGAGTGGCAAGCTGATCTTGTGCGGAACCCCGATCGGCAACCTAGGCGACGCCTCTCCCAGGTTGGCCGAAGCCCTGAAGGAAGCCGGCCTCGTGTTCGCCGAAGACACCAGGCGGGCGAAACGATTGCTCGATCACCTAGGAGTCGGAACTCCGGTTTCTTCCTACTTCCTCGGCAACGAAAGGGCGAGGTCCTCGCAATTGGCCGAGCGTCTGGCAGCAGGCGAGACTGTCGCTTTGATAACAGATGCCGGGATGCCCGGTGTCTCGGACCCTGGCTACTCCGCCGTAGCGGCTGCCAAGGCCGTGGGAGCAAAACTGATTGTTGTGCCGGGCCCAAGCGCGGTCACCGCGGCAGTGACTTTGTCTGGGCTGGTGGGAGAGCGGTTCTGTTTTGAAGGTTTCTTGCCTCACAAATCCGGGGAGAAGCGAGCTGCCATCGAAGATCTGAGCGTCGAGCGCAGACCAATGGTTTTCTTCTCCGCCCCTCGCCGCTTCCTGGCCGACGTTGAGGCCATGTTGGCCGTCTTCGGTTCCGATCGGGCGGTAACCGTTGCGCGGGAACTCACCAAACTCCACGAGGAGGTCTGGTTCGGCACGCTCGGCGGAGCAATCGAAGAATGGCGGACCAGGGAGCCGCGCGGTGAGTTCACTTTGGTCGTGGCGGGCGCACCTGGCGAAGCGGGTTCACTGGCGGCCGCCCTCGAGGAGGTGGCAGGAAGGGTGGACGCAGGCGAGCCGCTGTCAGAAGTGGTGAGAGCGGTTGCCACCTCACTCGGCCTTCGCAGGCGGATGCTCTATGAAGCGGTCCTCAAAGAACGAGACGGACTTTCTCCGTAGACGGCGATGTTGCGCGGCAGGGTGCGCCGGGCGACTCGCCCCCCAGAGTCGGTGGATTCAGGCTAAAGGCCGAGTCGTTTGCGAATCTCGGCCTCGATGGCTTCTGGCTCCCTTGATCCGATCGTCTCGGTTAGGCGGTGTTCCCACTCGAAATAGGCTTCGCGGCTGATCTCGAAGGACCGTTCTCCGACCGCGACCGTGGCCTCGAGTTTGTTTAGAACGATCCGGTCTCCATCGATCGAGATGGCAAGGTGGTCCCCCTCGCGAATGTTGAAAAGTCGTCGCGTCTCCGCCGGGATGACGATCCGCCCAAGATCGTCGATCTTGCGGGCCATGCCTGTTTTCATATTGGCAATCCTCCACTGATTTCGAGAATTCCCCGACGAGCCCTGGAAGCGTGAGTTACTGGAAGTTACCACGCGCCTTACCTGTCGCGGTGTCTCGCCTTTCCAGATGACGCCCCTGGCTCGGAGATAGACCAGCCTCAACTCAGCGGCGTTGCCTTGCTTTGACCGCCAAGAACCCGAAGGGGTGTGAGCGGACCGGTCACTTTCGGTAATCTGATCCGAATGAATCGCACCGATCAGCCGCGGTCTGACGAGAACGAGTGGATTGATACACATTGCCACCTCCAATTGGCGGATGCCGATCCGGATGCCTTGGTCCGCGGGGCGCCAAACGTGGTTCGCATCGTCGTGCCTGGTGTTGACCTGGAGAGCTCGAACGCGGCGATCGAGCTGGCGGGCCGCCATCAGGGTCGAGTCTTTCCGACCGCGGGTCTGCATCCTCACGAGGCCTCCCGCTGGTCGATCGAAGGTGACGCCATCGCAGATCTTGCGCCGTCCGTCGTGGCGATCGGAGAAACTGGTCTTGACTTCTACCGCAACCTGGCCCCACGCGACGCTCAGGTCGACAGTTTCCGCGCCCAGATTCGACTGGCAATTTCCGTCGCCAAGCCACTGATCGTGCATTGTCGGGACGCCTTCGCCGAAGTCCATGACCTTCTAGAGGCTCAAGGGGCGGGCTCTTGGGTCGTGTTGCATTGTTGGACCGGCGGGCCGAGGTGGTCGAAGCGATTTTCAGAACTCGGTGTGACCTTTTCGTTTGCAGGGCCGGTGGCATTTGAGACGGGGGACACGGTGCGAAGAGGGGCAGCGGTCATCGATCCCCACGTTGTGATGGTTGAGACAGACACGCCGTACCTCTCGCCGCCACCGCACCGGGGCGAGGACAACCAGCCGTCGAGAGTCGGCTTGATCGGAGCCGCCCTCGCAGGGGTGTGGGGGATGGCAGTTGAAGATGTCGCGGTTTGCACGACCAACAAGGCGAAGGCTGTGTTCTCGTTGTGACCCGCGGACAAACTCGAACCGAGTTGATCGAGCTTCTCGACAGGCATGGGGTCTCACCCTCAAAGAGATATGGGCAGAACTTCCTGGCGGATCCAAACATCGTGTCCAAGATCGTCGGGTTGATCGATGCCCCAGCTGGCACCCGGATTCTCGAGATCGGCCCCGGAACCGGAACGCTGACGCTCGAGTTGGTCGAACGGGGATTTGAGGTCCTCGCCTATGAAATCGATCACTCACTTCGGCCATTGCTGATCGAGGTGATCGGTAGTCGGGCTGTCGTTCGTTTTGAAGACGCCACGAAGGTGTGTTTGGCAGAGACGCTCTCGGACGAACACTGGTGGTTGGTAGCCAATCTGCCGTACAACATCGGCACACCGCTCATTCTCGACGTCCTACGCCATGTGCCCCAGATCGAGATCGGAAGAGCGTCGTGTAGGGAAAGAGTGTAGATCTCGGTGGTCGCCGTATCCTTAACAACAAAAAAATA
>CALCCX010000226.1 GCA_937900165.1 uncultured Acidimicrobiia bacterium
AGGGCCGCGAGAGCTTTGAGATGCAGACTATCGGCACCACATTCGCGGGCGATCGCATCGATTGTGTTCTCTACTATGCGGCCGGGCGGACCGACGATCAGCTCGACCTTTCGCACGTCATCGTCGCATTGGCAGACATCACGGAGCAGAAGGCCGCCGAAGACCGGCTGAGGGAACTGGTGCAATCGAAGGATGAGTTGATCGCATCCGTTTCTCATGAGATCCGGACGCCGCTCACCGCAGTCTTGGGTTTCGCCCAGCTCCTGCGAGACGAACGAGACAACCTCTCGGAAATCGAGCGGGCCGAGATGCTGGAAGCCCTTCTGGCCCAAAGCACAGACGTTGCCAACATCGTCGAAGACCTCCTCGTGGCAGCGAAGGCCGACATTGGGAAACTCCGCGTCGTGCATGTTCCCGTGGACCTTCACGCCCAATCAGCCCAGGTTCTCGAAACATGGGACCACGAGATCGTGGCGCAGATTCGCCTGAGTGGACCGCCGACTCGCTGTCTGGCCGACCCCGCCAGGGTTCGCCAGATCGTCCGCAACCTCATCACCAACGCACTGAGATATGGAGGACCCAACGTACGTATCGCCATTGGAAGCCGCCAGTCCACCGGCTACGTCGTTGTGACAGACGACGGTCCGGGCATCTCGCCAGGAGACGCGGAACGGGTCTTTGAAAAGTACCAGCGCGGCGACCAGCTTCCAGGACTGACTGCCGCCCTCGGCCTCGGCCTCGGGCTCTCCCGTCACCTCGCCCGCCTCATGGACGGCGACGTCACCTATCAGCCAGACGAGAACGAGAGCATCTTCGAACTCACACTCCCCCTCGCCTGACGGCCTTCTGAGTCAGGAGGCCGGGTCCTGCTGCTCCAGGTAGTCGGTCAGCCAGGCATCGTCGATCTCTCCATATGCGTTCTCGATGCCGGGGAGCGTCCAGACGTGGATCATCTCGTTGGTGATCGGGACCGAGATCGCCGCCATTCCGCATCCTCCGAGAGGTGATTCGAATCCGGCGAGCGACGGCATGAGGGCCGAAAAACAGATGTTGTCGTGGGCGTGCCAGACGGTCAGCGGTCCACCGAAGGCCGGCCCGGATAGACCGATCTCCTCCATCTCGTACAGCGCTCCGAGCAGAATCGGGCCATCGGGTCCCGGCTCATAGACGAGCGTCTCAGGACGCTGCGGGTCGAGGGTGATCCCGTCCGACTTGAAGGCCGGGTTCTCGGCGTGGACTTGGGAGCCCACAATTTGATCCACTTGGTAGCCGGCGGCCGCCGCGACCTCGAGATCCTGATACTTGGCAATCCCGACGGTGGTGGCTTCGAGGATCCTCTGCGCCTCGGCGCTCTCCGCCTCCGTCGGAGCTCTGTCCTCGCCCACCGGGAGCAGCACCCCCGGCAGCGGCGTGTCCCCAAGCCTTTCACCTCCGGCACCAGCAACGACCGCTCCGCCCCAACCGGCCAAAGTCGTCAACCCAATCGCACCGACCACCACGAGCGACGCCCACCTGGTACGCAACCTGGTGCGCTCAACGCCTCGCAAGACGACAGCCAACCCGGTCGCCTCCAGCAGAGCGGTCATCAGACCGATCTGATCCAGGGTTATTCCGGCGACCAGCAGACCGAGATTCGCCACCAGGGAGACGACCAGCAGGCGCGAAGCGAAACGCCTCCACGCCCGACCCTTGACCAGGTGCCTGACCACGATCACCTCGCCAACACCGACCAGGATCAGCCACAGGCCTGCGACAGATTCCTGGCCCAGCCCCATGCCAAGGTTGGCCACCGCGGCCACCAGGATCACTCCCGCGAAGAGCCGCTCCGTCGCCAGGAGAGCCCTGAAGCGATCCACGATCGCCTGAGAACGGCCATGCCCCCAGCGGGCCAACAAACGCACAACGATGAGGCCTAAACCTAGGAGTATCACGAGAGCGATGACACCCTCATGCTGCTCCGAGATCTGATAGATCGGACTCCCCGTATAACGCTCGATCACGCTCACCCCGTCGTTCATACCGCCACCCCGGCTAGTTGAAGCTGCACCGGCTCGGCCGGTTCTTCGGTCGCCAAGAATTCGGATTTCGTCTTACGAAGAATCCACAGGATCGAGATCGGCAAGAAGAACCTGGTGAAAAGAGCAGCCGGCCCAGGTCCTACACCAGCCAGGAACAGGGCCAATCCGGTGTCGACCATCGCCATCGTCAGCCAGCCGAACTGGAGAATCTTCAGCCATCGTCTGGCACGACGACTGCGGCGGCGCACCCTTCTGCCCAGATAGAACGTCAAGAACGTGCCGCCGAGGCTCAGCAGCGCACCCGGGATGGGCACTCCACCGAAGATGATGGCACCGCCGATCGCCTCGATGGACAGAGTCAGGGCAACCGCACCCTGGATGAATACCAAGAGGGAAACCACCTCGATGGGCCCTCCGTCAAGTTGTATGTCGTCTCGCATGCCCCAATCATCGAACGGGTCCATGAAGCCACGATTGGCCCAAGATGAGGGGACGCTGAGAAAATTTACTGACGCGCTACCCGGTGCTGGTCAGACCGTGCCCAGAAACTGTCTGGCCCGATCCACAAATCGGCGTGGTTCGACCAGATGGGGATAGTGGCCATGATCGGCCCACACTTCGACCGTGGCTGTCGGAATCGCCGACTCGAGCCACGCCACGTACTCGGGGCCGGGGTCAATTCCGTGCAGCGAAAGGTATGGGGCGGAGACAGCCGATGTGACCTCGGTCACCACCGCTTCGAGGTCGGCCACCGGAGTGGAGAATACGACGTCCCAAATTCCCAGCACGACGTCTTGTTTCGGGGTCCGCAGACCTTCAATGCGTGTCCGCTCTGAGGCCTCCAGGAGGTCACCGGTTATCGCGCCAAACAACATCCCCATCGTTGCTTCGAACTCCTCCGAGCGCAACGCCGGCTCCATGGCCCCAAGCTGTTCCTTGAACCCGGCGAGGGACAACGGCTGGTCGACATTTACGACCTTGCGGACCGGAAAGGCCGCCGCGGCCGTGGTCACGACCATGCCCCCAAGAGAATGCCCAATGAGGTCTGGCGCCTCAACCTCCGCGGCAGCTATCACCGCGGCAACGTCCCCGGCCATCGCCTGAAGCGAATAGTCGCCCGCATCGGATGATTCGCCATGGCCACGCAGATCGAGCGAGATGACCTCGTGGGATTCGGCCAGCAGAGAAATCACCGGGTCCCAGGTTCTGCGCTGCTCGGTGATTCCGTGCACGAGAACAACCGGGTCCCCGCTCCCCGTGCGCTCAAAAACAATGGTCGCACCATCGTCTGTGGTGACCTGATCAATGCTCGACATGGCTGAGAACCTCCCGTAAGCGACTGCCTTCGAGCCTACCCAGCGTTGCTGGTCCACGTCGGCTCGGGCGAATCCCGCCGTGGCTCAACCCAGCACGCTGAACGATGAATCCTTGTTGATTTGCCGGTTTCGACTGTACGCGCCCATGTCGAGTTCGAGACCGGTGTGTCGCTGCGTGATGCGGATCGGATCGGCGTCGTGGTCATGACCGGCTTCTGTGCGCTGGATCAACTCCGACATGCAATAGGCCGCCACCGAGGCATTCTTGAACTGGTTGCCGCTCGAACCGATCGCCAGATAGAACCCGTCCAGGTCGGTCCGGTCATAGATGGGGATCCAGTCGTCACTGACGTCGTAGAGGTCGACGATGCCCTTCTTCGAATTCGGGATGCCCAAATCCGGGAGACGCCTGGCCAGACGAAACACCTGGGTACGCCACTGGTCGTCGCCGAGTTCGTGATCGAAGTCATCCGGGTCCTCCACCCAGTCCTGGGGATCACAGTCCGGGTCCTGGCTCCCCAACAGCACGTTGTTCCCAACTTCTGGCCGAAAATACGTCCCGAGGTCATCGTCGCCAACCAAAAGGCCGTCCTTTTCGAAGTCGAGGCCAGCAGGCGACGGCAGATGGTGGACTTCGTGCCGAAGCGCCCTGGTCTTGATGTTCATCGAATCTGCGACCCCGGCCATCTGGTTGATCACGAACGAATGGGGTCCTGCCACGTTCACCACGACGGGCGCTTCGATCCGGCTCCCGTCCTTGAGCTCCACACCAACTACCCGTCCATCCTCGATCGGGATCGCGATTACCTCCGTGTTGAAACGGAACTCGCCACCCTTGGCCTCGGCAGCCCGCTGGAGGTTGTGGGTTGCGAGTTGGGGGTCGGTGACATATCCGGCCGCCGGGCTGAACACCGCATTGTTCAGCTCTTCGCTCGGCTCGTCGGAGAAGTTTGGGTCATCGGCGCGTTTCGGCGGCGCGTGCCTGCCGACGTTGATTCCGGGAATGCGTTCCCTCAACGTGGCGGTGCTCCAGATTTCGTATGGCACACCGATCTCGTCGAACAAGGGCAGGACCTTGTCGGTGTACCGCTGGTCGTCGCCAAGGTAGACGCCACCGCATTCGATGAAGCCGGCGGTCCCGCTCTCGTCCTCGGTCTCGAGGTAGTCGGCCCATTGTTGCCAATAGGCAAGACCCTCGTATGCCATCGCCACGCCACCCCAGGTCGAATAGTGGGTGCGAACAATCGCACATGAGTTTCCCGTCGATCCGTAACCGGCCGCAGGCAGCTTGTCGATGTTGAGAGTCCGGTACCCGGCCTTGCACAACTCGAAACCAATGTTGGCCCCGATGATCCCCGCCCCGATGATGATCGCATCAAACCGTTCGTTCTCAGACATCAATCGAACATTAATCAGAATGCTTCGGCCAGAATGCGAAGGAACTCCACAGGCGAGTACACCGGGATTTCCTTTGACAGACTCAGCAGATGGTCGTCGCCTGACACCAGCACGGCCCGTGCCTCGGCTGCCAACACAACCAGATAGTCATCGCCTGGGTCGGGCGACGAAACCACCGGTGGCTTCTCGGAATCGTCAAACATCAACGCACCGTTCCTGACCAGATCTACCAGCTCGCCACCGTCCTCGGCATTGATATGCTTCACCAGCTTCGGATAGGCAAGAACCCTCTTCAGCTCTGCAACCAGCAGAGGAGAGCAGATGAGTTCGAAAGCTCCCTCCACCCATAGCCGAAAAACCTTGGCGGGTGAGCCGGCGGGCGAGAGGGCCGCCGAGACGATCACGTTGGTGTCGAGGACTGCCCTCAACCAGCGAGGTCTTTGCGAGTGGCGTGTTGCGCCTCGATAGCGAGGTCCATAGCCTCTTTCTCTCCGAGGTTGCTGGCGGCCCAGAGGCGATCCGCCAGATCGAAACCGAGCACTCTCCTGACCGCCCCCTCGATTACCTCGCTCTCACCTTGGCGAGTACGTGCTGCATGCACCTTGACAGCGCGCAGGACCTCTTCATCGATAGTCAGCGTTGTTCGCGTCTTTGCCATACTGGCATAATAGCATCATGACGCGCCGAACAACATCCGGATCAAGCGGAGAACCCCCTGCAACCAAGCCCTACGCCCTCATCGCCTTTCCGGTTGGGTCGTATGGGGACGGAGCGATCACCCTGGCCGGTCGTTCGACTCCGACCACGTGGGTGGTCAGCTCCGTTCCGTCCACCGCGTAGTCGCGGTCAACCAGGGCCATCGCCAAGCTCTTGCCGACAGTGTGCCCGTACTCGCCTGAGGTGATGTAGCCGACCCTTTGGTCGCCGGCCCAGATCGGCTCATAACCGGAGGCATCCGAGTCCGTGGCGTCCACTTCAGATCGGAAGAGCACACGTCTGAACTCCAGTCACACTGATATATCTCGTATGCCGTCTTCTGCTTGAAAAAAAAAAAAAACACAACGA
>CALCCX010000227.1 GCA_937900165.1 uncultured Acidimicrobiia bacterium
TGCCGAGACCTTCGATTCGGAGGGTTGGTTGCACACCGGCGACCTCGGCAAGATCGACGAGGACGGCTACCTCACGATCATCGGCCGCAAGAAGGAGATCATCATCAACGCGGCGGGCAAGAACATAGCGCCGGCCAAACTGGAGGGCTTGATCTCCAGCAATGCGCTGATCTCGTCTTCTTGTGTGGTGGGTGAGGGTCGCAAGTACATCACCCTGATCGTCGCCTTGGACGTGGAGATTGCACCGGCATGGGCCGAGAAGAACGGGTTCTCGTTCGATGGCTTGGAGGCTTTCGTGGCCCGTCAGGAAGTGCGGGCTGAGGTCGAGCGGATCGTCGAAGACGCCAACAACCAGATAGCCAGGGTGGAACAGGCCAAGAAGTTCCATCTGGTCGGAGACGAGTGGACCCCCGAATCCGGCGAACTCACCCCTTCTCTGAAACTGAAACGCCGCGTTGTGTTGGAGAACTACTCGGCGGACATCGAGGCGATGTACGCCGACTGAGGTCGGGTCGAGGGACCGGACCCGGAGGGAGGCCGAGGATTTGTCGTGCCATTTCGTAGCCCTGGATGTGTCCACCTCGAGGGGCGAAATCTACATCTGAGGTCAGTCCTCCAGCTTGGCGGCCTCGGTGAGGGTGGTGCGGACGTCCCATAGTTCTGGGAAGAGCCGGTTTTCGTGAAGGTGGGACAAGAGTTCGACCGGAGTTCCCTGGGTACCGACGACGTGTGAGCCGATGGACCGCTCCACCACCTTGAAGTGGTGGCTCCGCCAGAGGCTTATTCGCTCATCCCAGTCGACCAGCAACTCGGCAAGTTGGTAGAGATCCTCGAACTCGCGACCTCGTCGGTACAACTCGACGACCGTCAGGCCTTTCTTGTCGAGCTGCGCATGAAACGCCTCGCCAAGCGGGGGCGTGACCACTTTGGTCTGATTTACGCCGGGGGAATCGAATCCGCTGCCGTGCCCGAGGACTCTGCGCACTTCTTGATACTCCCATGGCGACATTTGCTCGAGCATGTCGAGTTGGTCGGTGATCAGCCGCAGGCCGAGCACGGCCCGGCGCAACAGCCGGTTTGCCCCTGCCACCTTGTCGTCATTGATCAGCTCGGTCGCGGATTCCACTTCGAAACACGCGTGTTTGAGCCACAGTTCGGAAGATTGGTGAACGGTCTGAAACAACAGCTCGTCGTGGTGGGCTCGTTCTTCGGCGGTCTTCTGGAGCGAGAGCAGCTCATCGGTTCGGATATACCGTTCGTAGTCACTGGCGCCCGAACCTTTGAGGATTGGTCCGTATTCGGTCGTCTCGGATGTCATCGTTCACCTTTCCTCATGCTCGTCGACTCTCCAAGCTTTGCACATTCGGTGCAGTTCTTCCGATCAGGGCCACCATGGCGCCTGGCTAGGGTTGCCGGCGTGGCCCTGACCAGAGGATGCAAGTGGAGTACCGCCAGCTAGGCAGCACGGGATTGAGGGTGTCTGCCTTCGGAATGGGGTGCGGCAACTTCGGCGGCATCGGGTCTGCTCCCGAGTTCTTTGGACAAGGTGAGGACGAGGACGAAGCATTCCTGCTCCTGGATCGGGCTGTCGAGCTCGGCATCAACTTTTTTGATACGGCGGACGCGTACGGCGGCGGGAGGAGCGAAACCACCCTAGGCAAATGGCTCGCCACCAGGGATGCGGCCGTCAGGGAGAACTTGCTCATCAGCTCCAAGGTGGGCAACCCGACGGGGGAGGGACCAAACGGATTTGGATTGTCACGCCGTCACATTCTTCGCCAGATCGATTCGAGCCTCGGTCGGCTCGGAGTCGATCATCTCGACATGTACCTCGTGCACGAAGTGGATCCGTCTACGCCGCTCGAGGAGACCATCGAGGTGCTTGACGGGCTGGTCGCGGCAGGCAAGGTGCGCTACATCGGGATATCGAATCACCCTGCTTGGCAGGTCACCAAGGCGCTTTGGATCAGTGACGTCAGTGGCCTGCGCCGCTTCGACTGGGTGCAGGACTCTTTCAACCTCATCGATCAGGCCGAGCGCGAGGAGTTGCTCGCGGTCTGTCGCGACCAGGGCCTCGGGTTCACGCCTTTCAGCCCGTTGAGCGGTGGTTGGCTCACCGGCAAATATCGATTCGACGAGGACTACCCCGACGGTTCCCGAATGACCCTGCGTCCTGAGCCGTACCTTCGATACTGGAACAAACGAACCTTCGGGGCGATCGACCGACTGAGAGCCATGGCGGCCGACCTCGGCGTCAGCACAGCCGGACTGGCCCTCGGCTGGCTCCAACGTCACCCAGACATCACAGCTCCGATCGTCGGGCCTCGCCGGGCCGAGCATTTCGAACCGGTGGAAGAGGCGTTGATATTGAATCTCTCGGCCGAGGCATGGGGCGAGATCGGGAGCTTTTTCACAGAGGAAGAGAACTGATGCTCAAGCCGATTCCACTCGTGGAGATCGAGGCCGCCCGAGAACGCATCAGAGATTCGGTGGTTCGCACACCTCTGGTGCGGCTCAATGTTGAAGACACTCCTGCTGAGATCTATCTGAAGCTCGAAAATCTGCAGCCGATCGGTTCCTTCAAGCTGCGGGGTGCTGGCAACGCCATGGCGATAGCCGGTCCGGAGGACCTGGCCGGCGGCGTGTACACCGCGAGCGCCGGAAACATGGCTCAAGGAGTGGCCTGGAACGCCCGCCGGATGGGGATCGAGTGCGCCGTGGTTGTTCCTGACCATGCTCCTGAGACGAAGTTGGCGGCGATCGAGCGGCTTGGCGGGAAAATCATCAAGGTTCCTTTTGACGATTGGTGGGAGGTCATCGTCACCCACCGGTTCGATGGGCTTGAGGGCATCTTCATTCATCCGGTCTGCGATCCCGCTGTGATCGCGGGCAACGGCACCATCGGGCTGGAGATCTTCGAAGACCTGCCGGACGTCGACACGGTGATCGTGCCGTACGGCGGCGGCGGCTTGAGTAGCGGCATCGCCTCTGCGATGCACGCCCTGAAGCCTGAGGTTCCAGTTTTTGGCGCGGAGGTATCGACGTCTGCTGCCTTGGCCGCCGCCTGGGAGGCAGGTGAGCCGACCGAGATCGAGTATTCGCCAAGCTTCGTGGACGGGATCGGTTCGAACAGAGTGCTGGACGAAATGTGGCCGCTGGTTCGCGGGCTTCTCGCCGGGTCTGTCGTTGTAGACTTGGAGGAAGTGGCGGCAGCGGTCCGGCTGATGGTCGAGCGGAATCGGGTCGTGGCAGAGGGAGCAGGCGCGGCGGCAACCGCCGCGGCCCAGATCGGAAGAGCGTCGGGTAGGGAAAGAGTGTAGATCTCGGTGGTCGCCGTATCATTAAAAAAAAAAAACACATACAATCAGTGACTCTCAGTCTAACC
>CALCCX010000228.1 GCA_937900165.1 uncultured Acidimicrobiia bacterium
CCGCTTGATGAGCCCGGTGGAACGCCCCGACACCAAGGTGAAGGATCCCGACCGTCACGGAACCAGGGTCGTATCGAGGCCGGCTCGCATCTGGAACCAGACCCAGCGTCTCGAGTCGGAGTCGATCCATCGTTAGCAGACCGCAGACGTGGGAAAGGAAAGGCCGATCACTCCTTCTCCCATGATCCCTTCCGATCGGACACGAACTGATCACCGGCCGCTTCCGAGTCGAGAAAGACGAATGCCCTCTCGTGCTCCCGGAGGATCGAGGCGGGCCGTAGCGGGGATACGTCGCCCGTGAGACATTCGCGGACGGCTCGCGCCTTACGACGATCGGGGACAGTGCACACAACCACCTGAGAGCGCATGATCTGTCGGATCGACATCGAAATCGCCTGAAGGGGCACCTCGTCGATCGACGCGAACCACCCTTCACCAGCCTGCTGACTACGGCACGCATCGTCCAATTCGACGACGATATATGGCGCATCTGTGGCAAAGTCGGCCGGAGGGTCGTTGAATGCAAGGTGGCCATTCTCACCGATGCCGACAAACGCGACGTCAACGGTCAAAGCGCCGATGAGCTCGCTGAGCCGATCACATTCGGCCTGCGGATCGGCTGTCTCACTGCCAATCATATGGGCCTTTCCGGGGCCAACACGTGCGATCAACCGCTCATCGAGGAATCGTCGAAGGCCAGCCGGATGCGAAGGCTCGAGTCCGATGTACTCGTCGAGTTGGAACACCACAGTCTTGTCCCAATCGATGTTCGGATCAGTCGTGAGATACTCGAGAAACTCGATCTGCGAGTTGCCGGTGGCCACCACAACGACAGCTTGACCTTTCGTTGCTATTGCCATTGTCAGGATTTCGGCTGCTTTCGTCGCTGCGGCGCGCGCCATCTGTGTCTTGTCTTCGTACACCGAGATATCCACTAGTCCTCCTAGTTCGTCGTTGGTCGCCTCGAGCGCGACGCCCAAAGCCCGAGCGCCGGATTCGAGATGAAGAAAACCCGCTCGCCATCGACCATGTTCCAGCCATCATCGAGTCGCGAAGGGTCGTATCGCCTGGTCATCTCCTCCAATTCGGCAAAGCCGTAGCCCACCCCTTCTACTTCCGATCGAGAGAGCCCACCCGGGCAGTAAGTGACTTGGAAACGACCCTCCGAGGATCCATGGATGAGGTGGGCCGCCGCTCCCAGATTTACAGCCAGATTCTCCTCAATGCCCACTAGGCGCAGGATCTCGGACGACGGTCGGTAGCCATACAATCGGATCAAAGAATCAATCTCCGGGTCTTCGCCAAACCGCTCCACTCCGGGAGCGAGCACAATCAGCTCACCGCCGTCAGCGATGGCCATACGTGTGCGGTAGATGGACTTGTTGCCGAGCCAGGTCGAACGAAACTCATCAGGATCTAGGTAGCAGATGACTTTGGCCGGCTCGTCATCGAGGATCTCGAAGTTGACCGCGACGCTCAACTCTGCGGCCGCCTCGAAACAGTCGTGGTGGTCGCCGATGTAGAGCCCACGCACCACCAATTCGCCACTGGTCTTTTCTCGGCCGATCACGGTGAGCACAAAAACCACCGGAAGATCGGAGCAGAACCGATCGAGGGCTTCGTTGAGCAGGTGACGCACCGGAGTGTCCGCCCGGCCCATGATTCGCTCCATGCCAAACACCGCGCTGATGAAGTGGCTCTCGTGGATCCCGGCGGCCCCACCGGTGCCCACGAAGAGGTTCTTGGTGTAGTTGGCCATGCCGGAAACCTCGTGGGGGACCACCTGGCCGATCGAGAGGATCAGGTCATGGCCGCCATCTCGGACAAGCCGGTTCAATTGGCAAGGCCAAGGTTTTTCGTACGCTCCCTCTGTGACCTTCGCAACCAACGAGGCAGGAAGGGTGCCCACCTCGACGACATCATTTCGCCAGTCATGGACTCGGAATCGACCCCTGGGAACTTCGGGATACATTCGCCTGATTTGACCATCCTCCATTGGGAGGTGGGTGCCGAGGGCGGGAAGTACGTCAGTGAGGGAGTCGCCGTAGAACTCGTAGGCAAAGCCAGTGAGCGTTCCCGCTCTTGACTCAAGCCGGGTGAAGTCGGGAGGAATGGCCAGAACGCGCTTTCTTTCGCCAAGTTCTCGAAGTACGCCGTGAAAGGCATCTCGCATCTCTTGGTCGGAGATCGTTTCGTCGATGCCACCCCTTTGATAGAAGATCGTCACGGGTACATCACCGCATCCAAGGCGGTTCGTTTGGACCGCGCATCCCTATGTCTGGCGACCAGATTCACTCTTGCTCCACTTGCGGGTGGCAGGTCCATATGTGCCGAATGGTAGACCGGTGCACCAATCGCCGGAGGGCTCTTCGGTTGGAGGACCTCACGGGGAGCATGACCATGTAGCCCTTGACCGACACGATCGTCAAGCGCCTACGACGCTCCATTTGATCGTTGCCACACGCCATCGCCTGGTTAGCGTGGGTACTGGATGAGCTCAAATACTGGATCATTAGGCAGGGATCAGCCGAACCTATTGTTGATCACGACGGATCAGCAGCGCTTCGACACGGTCGGTCGTCACGCCCCCGAGTTGCTTCGGACGCCGCATCTCGATCTGTTGGGTCGTGAGGGTGCGACATTCGATCGTGCCTATGCCGAGTCGCCGCTGTGTGTTCCGTCGCGTGTCTCGATCATGACCGGTCGTTCTGTGGTATCGCACGGAGTGATCGGGCTCGAACCGACGTCGTCTGTCATGGGCCGTGAGGACACGTTGCCCTCCGTGCTACGGGAAGCCGGCTATCAGACGGCGGCCGTTGGAAAGATGCATTTCACTCCGGAGCGGGCTCGCCATGGTTTTGATGAGCTGATCCTGCCCGCTGACTACTACCGGTGGATGGACCGTCAGGGCGAAACCGCTTTGAGGCCGATGCGCCACGGTACCGGTCAGAATGTGATGTATCCGACGATGGCAACGGTGCCAGAGGCGTTGACTTTGACGTCGTGGATCGCCGAGCAGTGCGTGGAGTACATCACCCAGAGACGCGACCCCACCGTTCCCTTTTTCCTTTGGGCCTCATTCACCAAACCACATCCTCCGCTGGATCCCCCGGAGCCGTATTACTCGATGTATGACCCCGACCAGGTTCCCGGTCCCGTACATGGAGATTGGTCCAGGGAGGACAAAGCGCCGCCGGCGTTTCGTTATGGCCAGGTCCGCAGCGGGTACGACCTGGTGCCCGAGTCGGTGTACCGGGCGGCAAAAGCTGCCTACTTCGGGTTGGTCACCCAGGTTGATCATGTCATCGGCCGTATTTTCGCCGCACTTCAGGACCAGGGTCTCTACGACGACACGTTGGTGTTGTTCACCTCGGATCACGGCGATTACCTCGGTGATCACGGTGCCGCGTCCAAAATCTTCTTCCATGATGTGTCGGCCAGGGTTCCGATGATTCTCCGCCTTCCCAAGAGTCCCGAGCCCGATGTCGCAGGGAATCTCGTCTCAGATGTGGTCACCCATTCCGACATCCTCGAAACGTTCGCCACCGCGGCCGGCACGACCGCCCCCAAAGGGACTGACGGTCAGGATCTGGCGGCGTTGGCCCGCGGCGAAACTGACGAACCACGTCCCTACATCGTCGGAACCACCGGGATCTTCATGGCCAGGAAAGGTGTTCCACCGTTCCTTGGCATCACCGACGGTCAACACAAATACATCTGGTACCCCGAAGGCGGAGCGGAACAGTTCTTCGACCTCGAGGACGATCCGCTCGAACTCACCGACCTCTCAGACAATGAGACCTACGCACAAACCAAGAAAAGCCTACGAGACCTGCTGATCCAAGACCTGGCTGAGCGAGCCCCCCACTTTCTCGACAACGGAGAACTCCCCAATGTCGAACCAATTTGAGAAACAGAAGCCTTCCTCTGCCAGGGTTGCCGGCGTAAGGAACGAGGTCACACCTAGATTGGACGTACATGAGCGACGAGATGACCTGGATTCCCGATGGGGTGTTCTCCATGGGATCCGAGCGCCACTACCCAGACGAGGGACCAGTGACACGGGTCGAGGTTTCCGGGTTCTGGATCGATCTCGCACCCATGACAAATGCTCGGTTCACAGAATTCGTCCATGCAACCGACCATGTGACGGGTGCGGAGGTGGCACCCGATCCGGAACAGTATCCCGGTACCAGGCAAGAGGATCTGGTTCCAGGATCGCTTGTATTCGCCATGACCGAAGGTCCAGTCAATCTCAAGGAGTACGGAAACTGGTGGAGATGGGTGCCGGGCGCTGACTGGAGACACCCGACGGGACCTGACTCGACCATTGATGGCTTCGAGGACCATCCCGTCGTTCACATCGCCTACGCCGATGCTGCGGCGTACGCGGACTGGGCCGGAAACGCTCTACCAACTGAGTCCGAGTGGGAATACGCCGCGCGGGGGGGCCTCGAAGGCGCCGAGTTCGTCTGGGGCAACGAAGATCCTCAAGAGACTGAACCGAAGGCCAATACCTGGCAGGGTAGGTTTCCGTTCGAGAACAGCGAATTGGATGGCTGGACCAGGACCAGTCCCGTTGGGAGCTACGAACCGAATGGCTATGGGCTCCTCGACATGGCGGGCAACGTATGGGAGTGGACCGAAGATTGGTACAGCGCTGGCTCCGGTGCTCCGGTCCAGCACGCGTGTTGTGCACCCCGAGGTCTCCGGGGAGGAACCCGCCAGGCGAGCATGGATCCGGCTCAGCCGGAAATCATGATTCCCCGGAAGGTAACCAAGGGCGGCTCGCACCTATGCACGATCGAATATTGCTTCCGGTACAGGCCGGCAGCCCGCCAGCCTCAGATGATCGATACCAGCACGAGCCACGTTGGCTTCCGTTGTGTCAGAAGGTAGCCGGGCATGACGATCATTGGCCTGGTTGTTTGTCGACAGGTAGCCACGTACACTTAATCTGGCTGACCGGTACACCAATTAGCCGGTGGAGGGTACACGGACCACACCAGTGAGTCGCCGAGATCGTTACTCAGAGGCAAGAGCGAGCGAGGGGTTGGCTGCGGCGCGGATAGGTGAGCAGGATTTCACACTCATTCTCCGCTACGACGATGTCAAACGGGTAGCCAGAGACTGGCAGCACTTCACCTCTGCGACGCCGTTCCGGGTTCCCATCCCCGAGGAGTCTGAGCTTCGGTCGGTGCCCCAGTACCCCATCGAGACCGACCCCCCTGAGCACAGGCTCTACCGGGGTTTGATTGAGGAGAGGTTCAGCCGAGGCGCCGCCGAGAAACACCTACCCGCGATTGTTTCCCTTGTTGACGGGCTGGTGAAACCTGCCATCGATGTAGGAGCCATCGAGGTGGTGGAGGGTCTCGCCCTCCCCGCCGTCGCCCTGGGTATCGCCGCGACCATGGGCTTTCCGGAGGACGCGGATCGGATTCGCTCATGGGGGCTGGATGTTTTCAAAGATCCCAGAACTGGCGAGCGGCACAAGAACGATGATATGGACCGATACTTGGCAGAACGGGTGGACGCCGCTTTCGCAGCGTCGGTCAACGGAGTATTCGGCGAACTCACCAGAGCCGAGTTCGGTGACCGAAAGCTGACCCGTGACGAGGTGCTCGGGTTTGGCTATCTCATCCTCGCCGGAGGTCGGGATACGGTGATTGGTGCCATGGCCGGGGCCCTGTGGCATCTAGGAACCCACAATTCAGCCCAAGCAACGCTGAGAGCGGATCCGTCGGCCATCCCCAGAGCTGTCGAGGAGTATCTTCGCTACTTCTCGCCGCTGGCCCACATTGGGCGGACCGTGGTTGAGCCGGCGGTGGTCGCCGGCCGGAGCTTCGAAGTCGACGAGCTCGTTTCACTCTGTTTTGCATCAGCGAACCACGACGAGAACGTATTCGAAGACCCAGGCCATTGCCTGATCGACCGGAAACCCAACCGGCATGTTGCTTTCGGTCATGGACCACACACGTGCATAGGCGCGCCCCTGGCCCGGATGCAGGTAGCAGCTGTGCTCGAACGATTCCTCTCACTTGTCCCATCGTTCTCTGTCATCGAGCCTCTCGAATGGCCAACCTTTCTATCCCAGACCAGCACGGTGTCCGGTCCGCCAACTCGCCTGGCTCTCAAGCTCGACCGGGGTTGAGAACATGAGCAGTCCCTCTAAGCCTGGATCCACCGCACGGATCGGCTCTTCACCCGCCTCGCCAGTGGTGGTAAATGTTTCTCGTGCCGACCAGCGACACATCTAGTGAACGCAGACAATCTTCTTGTCCTGAGCAGCGGCGCGGCCCAGCGGGCGACTCGTTTCCCTAAGTCGGTGGATCCAGGCTAAGGGTCCCTCACCTCTCCGGGGTCGAGGAACTCCCTCAATGCGCGACCGAGAGCGACCGGATTGTCCATGGACACTGCGTGCCCTGACCTGGGAATCGTGACCAACTCACCGGCGTGAGCAACGGCCAGCATCCTCTCTGCCTCCTCGTCTGAGACGAAGCTGTTCTCATCGGCGCGCACAAAGAGGACCGGTATGTGAAGCGATTCGAGGATCTCCCAGTAGTCGACTGCACGATGCGGCCGATGATCGTGGAAGTAGTCGTCGTGTTTGGTGTGCAACCGACCGGCCTCACCGGGCCTGACTGCCTGTGCGGCCACTGCTTCCACGATCTCTTCGCCCGGATGATCGCTTCTGTCTCGGATGTATGCGATCACCTCAGCGTGAGTGGCATAACTCCTGGGGTGTCGAGCGAAGTCCGATTGGGATGCCGGGAAGGAAGGCGGAATGTCGAGATCGGAAGAGCGTCGTGTAGGGAAAGAGTGTAGATCTCGGTGGTCGCCGTATCATTAAAAAAAAAAAGAAAGCAAAAAAAAAAAACAAAAAACTACACCATCTCGTAACTCACATCATTCCC
>CALCCX010000229.1 GCA_937900165.1 uncultured Acidimicrobiia bacterium
TACGGATGTGCCTGTGTGCACGTCCATGTTGAGTGATGCTCAGAGTCGGGTGGGTCTCATGATGAGATGTGGGGTGGGCGCATTGGGGGTGTGGGGGGGGGGGGGGAGGGGGTGGGGGTGTGGTGGGTTTTTTTTTTTTTTTTAATGATACGGCGACCACCGAGATCTACACTCTTTCCCTACACGACGCTCTTCCGATCTCTGGGACCATCCAGAACCCGTGGGGCTCCCCGCGTGGGCTATCCGTCCAGACCTTCGACGTCTACATCGACACCGACCCTGGCGCCGGGAGCGGGGCCCGCAGCCTGCTTCCCGGTCGCAACGCCTCCCTGGCAACCGGGAACGGCTGGGAGTACGGAATCACCATCGAAGGATGGGAGCCGGCCATCTACGTCGCTGGTACCGATGGCTCCATCGAAGAAACCAAGCCGTCGTTCCCCGTCATCGTGTTTGGTGACAAGGGCAAAGTCATCGTTCGGATTCCGTTGGTCCTGGTGGACAATGGCGATCCGTCGACGTGGTCCTATGCCGTCACCCTCGCCAGCCAGGAAGGGTTTCCGTCTACAGGCGTGAGACGGATCAGAGACGTCGAGGCGGCCGCATCTCAATGGCTCCTTGGCGGCGGCCCCGGCGAACCGAACCACACCCGCATCATCGACCTCGCATGGCCAGAACCAGGCGAACAAGAAACCTTCCTGAGTGACTACACCCCCGAAGAATTCGCAACAATCCCCCTACTCACACCCGAGGAAGGCTGACGTTGAGGGGCTAACGCCATCTGTCACCTCGTGTGTCGGACTAACCCCGACGCAGTCGGGGCGGGCAGGTTCTCATGGTAGGAACGGCCCCCTCCGCCTTCCGCAGCAGAGCTGCTTCAGCCACCTCCCCCAACCACCTCGTCCTCTCGGCGCCTCGACTTCGTCGAGGTAGGGGAGGAGATAGTTGTTGGCCCTCCGTCGCAATCTTGAAGTTGGGCGCGACCGGTCGTGTCACAACAGGCGGTGGATTCAGGCTAAAGAATCATTCGGCTGCTCCGAGAGCGTAGACTGACCAAACGTATGTTCGTACTTGGTATCGACCCGGGCTTGACCACCACTGGCTATGGAGCAGTGCGCAGGACTGGCGGTTCACTCGAGGCGGTGGCAGTCGGCGTCATTCGCACCGATGCCGAGGCGATGCAGGCCACGAGGCTCGCCGAGATCTACCGCGACCTCTGTTCGTTGCTCGACGAGCTCCAACCAGACGCCTTGGCTATCGAGCGGGTGTTCCTGAACCGCAACCGGTCGACTGCCATCGGCGTAGGGAGAGCCTCAGGTGTCATCATGCTGGGCGCGGCGCAGCGCAATATCCCGGTCGATGAATATACGCCTACGGCGGTCAAGGCGAGTGTCACCGGAGATGGTGGGGCGAGCAAGGTCCAAATCAAACAGATGGTGGCTCGGCGTCTTGATCTGGCGACATTGCCCGGTCCGCCAGATGCTGCGGACGCGCTGGCCGTCGCGCTTTGTCATCTCCAGACGGCCAGATACGCGATTGGAAAGAGGCCGGCGTGATAGGCAGGATAAGAGGGATGCTGGTGAGTCGAGGGCTTGAAGGAGCGGTAGTCGATGTGGGGGGAATCGGCTACGAGGTGTCGATGACGCCACGAGAGCTGGCCGAACTTCCCAGGGTGGGTGACGATGTCGTGGTGCATACGCACCTGCATGTTCGCGAAGAGCAACTGGCGCTTTTTGGTTTTGGCACAGGGGCCGGTCGGGACCTGTTTCGAATTCTGCTGTCTGCGTCCGGCGTTGGGCCTTCGCTGGCGCTGTCGATGATGGGCGCAATGCAACCGGACGAGCTACGCAGGGCTGTAGCAGCCGAGGATGTCGATCTGCTTGTGACCATTCCTGGAATCGGTAAACGGACCGCTCAGAAGCTGATTCTCGAACTGGGACCCAAACTTGGCGATCCGGACGCGGCGATGGTGGCCGGGGGCAAGCTTGGGCAGGTGCGCGAAGCGCTGGAAGGACTTGGCTACGCTCCGGCCGAAATCAGGGAAGTTGCTAGAGAGATCCCAGATGACGCACCTCTCGAAGAGCAGGTCAGGGCTGCGCTGAGGGCATTGGGGACCGGATGAGAGAGGCGCAATGAGAGAAGAAGGCGTTCTCGTGTCTTCTCCGCTGCCGGCCGACGAGCCTTTCGAGGCTTCTCTCCGTCCGCAGAGCCTTGGCGAGTTCGTTGGCCAGGAGGCTCTCAAGGAACGCCTCCGGATCTCAATCGAGGCATGTCGGCTGCTTGAACGACCTCTCGATCACATGTTGCTGTCTGGTCCGCCAGGCCTTGGTAAGACGACACTGGCTCAGATAATCGCCGTTGAGATGGGTACCGAACTTCGTCAGACGTCTGGCCCTGCCGTCGAGCGTCCGGGCGATCTTGCCGCGATGCTGTCCAACCTCGACAATGGCGATGTCTTTTTCATCGACGAGATCCACCGGCTCCCGCGAGCAGTGGAGGAGGTGCTGTACTCGGCGATGGAGGACTTCCAACTCGACATAGTGCTCGGCAAGGGTCCATCCGCCCAGTCGATTCGCCTGGACCTGGCGAGGTTCACGCTCGTCGGAGCCACGACCCGCATGGGCATGGTTGCCGCGCCCCTCAGGGATCGTTTCGGCGCCGTCGACCGACTCGACTACTACGAGGATGGCGAGCTGCGTGAGGTAATCATTCGGGCGGCGGGCATTCTCGGCATCGATGTCACCGGCGACGGGGCCGCGCTGGTCGCAGGCCGGAGCCGAGGTACGCCTCGGATTGCGAATCGTTTGCTGGCGAGAGTGAGAGAGTACGCGGTGGCGAGAGCAAACGGTGTGGTGGATGCCGAAACCGCGGTGGCCGCCTTGACCATATGGGAAGTCGACGACGCCGGCCTCGACAAAGTGGACAGAGCGATCCTCGATGCAACGATCAACAAATTCGGAGGTGGACCAGTTGGACTTTCCACCCTGGCGATTGCGGTTGGTGAAGAACCGGAAACGGTCGAGGGCGCGTACGAGCCATTCCTTTTGCAACGTGGGCTACTCAAGCGGACCCCTAGGGGTCGGGTCGCCACTGCGGCCGCCTATCGGCACCTCGGCCTGGAGCCACCGTCCGAATCCCAGGGCACTCTGCTCTGAGGTCCGAGTTGGCTTCGAGTAGGCAAGTCGTTCGGGTGGGTCCGTTCTGGGCGATCCTCCTGCAATGGTTGGCGCTCTAATGGGGTTCACGTGAGGACAGAGATGTTTCGTTACGACTTGCCATCTCATCGCATCGCTCAGACCCCGACCGAGCCGCGCCATCGTGCGAGGCTGTTGGATGCTCGGACCAATGCTGATCATGTAGTTCAGGCCTTGCCGGAGCTACTGGAGCCAGGCGACCTCGTCGTCGTGAACAATACGAAGGTCAGGGCCGCCCGTTTGAGGGGGACCAGGGTGCCAAGTGGCGGTGAGATCGAGATGCTGTTGCTCGACCGAACCGGTGGCGACCGTTGGACGGCTTTGGCAAAACCTTCCCGCCGGCTCACGGCCGGCGACGTTGTCGAATTTCGCGGCCTGCGCGCAAAGCTCACTCGGGCCCCGCAAGACGGGATGGTAACGATTGTGTTGACGTCGACCGACGGCAGGGATATCGAAGAGGTGGTGGCTGAAGTGGGCGAGATGCCGCTGCCCCCTTACATCCATGCCGGCCTCGAGGACCCGGACCGCTACCAGACGACCTATGCCAAGACAGTCGGCTCAGCCGCCGCCCCCACTGCCGGACTCCATCTGAACGAAACGGTGTTTACAGGTCTCCGGGATCGTCAGATCGCTTTGGTGTCGATCGAACTTCGGGTTGGGCTCGGCACGTTCCGAGCCATCAGCACAGAGTCGATCGAAACACATCAGATGCACTCTGAGTGGATCTCGGTTAGTGCCGAGACAGCCGAGGCAATCAACTCGACCAAGGCGGCAGGTGGAAGGATTGTGGCGATCGGTACCACCGTGGTCAGGGCGCTCGAGACCTGCGCGACGAGCTCTGGTCTGGATGCCCGACAAGGACCGACCGACCTCTACATCACGCCTGGCTACCGCTTCGAGATCGTGGACCTCCTGATGACGAACTTCCACGTGCCTGGGTCCTCGCTGCTGGTATTGGTCGCCGCGTTCATGGGCGAAGCCTGGCGAGACCTCTACACGACGGCGCTGTCTCGAGACTATCGCTTTTTGTCTTTTGGCGATGCCATGTTGGCTGAACTCGACCGAGAGGCTTGGAGTGCCACGAATGCCTGAGCCAGTCTGGTGGAAGGGCTTGGCGACCGATGGTCGGTCGAGGAGCGGTGTCCTGCATACGCCCCACGGAGTCGTCGACACACCTGCTTTCATGCCGGTTGGTACCAGGGCGAGTGTCCGTGCTCTCGATAGCTCCGACCTGGTTGGCGTTGGAACCCAGATGGTGCTTTCAAATACCTACCACCTGATGCTGAGGCCCGGCTCCGAGCGCATAGCCAGGCTGGGTGGCCTACACGGGTTCATGGCATGGGATGGGCCGATCCTGACCGACTCCGGTGGCTACCAGATCTTTTCACTTGCCCCGGAACTGAGCGAGGAGGGGGCGCGGTTTCGATCCACATATGACGGGTCGATAGTGGACCTCACCCCAGAAGACT